>CAZBRY010000105.1:0-8548 GCA_964494285.1 uncultured Lachnospiraceae bacterium | reverse complement strand
GGCTTGGCATGACGCTTGCGGCACTGACGGCGGGCAGGAATAGGAAGCTTCGCGCAATTAAAATAAACGGAGGAGATGCCTGTGAACCTGAAACTGTTCAAGAATGATTTAAAAAAAAATCCGGGAAGCAATCTGGCTATGCTGCTGTTTTTGGCCTTGTCCGGGGCTGTGACGGCCGCGGTCGTCCTCATGCTGGTACAGCTTTTTTCTTCGATTTCTTCCTTGTATGAAACGGCACAGCCTCCCCACTTTTTACAGCTCCATAAAGGGGAGCTTGCGCAGGAGGAAATCGATGCTTTTAACAAAGACTATCCGGGCGTCACAGATTGGCAGACGGTTCTGATGGCCAATTTTGACGGAAGCGAGCTCACCGTGGAAGGGGAACCCGGCTTTTCTCTGACGGACTGCCGTTTGGATATCGGTTTTGTGAAGCAAAATGAAAGCCATGATCTGCTGCTCGATGAAAATAGAAATAAAATACAGCTGCAAAACGGTGAAATCGGCGTTCCCGCCATTCTTTCGGCGCAATATCCGATCTCATTAGGCGATAAAATCGTGCTCACGTGCGGGGAAGAACAGCAGGTATTTACTGTTGCCGCCTTTGTGCACGACGCGCAAATGAATTCCACGATGTGCTCCTCCACCAGATTTTTAGTGAGCGATGCGGATTTTGTCCGATTGTTTCAAAACGCGGAGGAAACAGAAGCGATCATAGAAACCTGGTTCACGGATCCGTCGCTTGCCGCGGCTTATCAGACGGCTTATGAACAGGCGCTGCTTCCGCAGAACGGGCAGGCTGTCACCTATTCCATGATTTTTCTATTGAGCGCCATGACGGATATCATGACGGCAATGGTCGTTTTTCTGATCGGTGTCCTGCTCATTTTTATTGCGCTTTTGTGCATGAATTATACGATGCTGGCGGCTTTTGAAGAGGAGCTTGCACAAATTGGGACGATGAAGGCGCTCGGCATTCCGTTTGGTTCCATACGCGGACTTTATCTTGGAAAAATGCGCTTTTTGATGGCGTCCGGCATTTTTCTCGGTTATGTGCTGGCTGTTCTGGGAGCGGGACCTGTGACCGCCCACATGAACAAAACCTTTGGGAATCAGCCGTTGTCTCATAAAGCGCTTCTGCTTGCGGCACTCGCCTGTTTGTTTATCTATATCATTTTTTTACAGGCATGCAAACGAATTTTGCGAAGGCTGAAAACGGTGACGGTCATCGATGCGCTCGTGACCCGGAAGGGCTTTAGAAAGGAACGGAAAGTTTTGGATGAGCTGCACAGGGAAAGAGGGTTGCCGGTGAATTTGAGCATAGGCCTGCACGTGCTGAAGCAAAGCCGGAGAGAGTATGCGATCGTGTTTTTGATCCTGCTTCTGACTTCTTTTTTTGTGCTTGTGCCGCATAATCTGGTCGACACGATGCGGGCTGAGGATTTCGTTACTTATATGGGCAGCGGCGTGCACGACGCGATTCTTGAGGTCGAGCAGGGCGAGGACGTGGAGCTGAGATGGCTTGCGCTGACAAGGCTGCTTGAGCAGGAGAAGGGCGTTTCCTTTTTCAGCACCCGCAGAGTGAAAATAAAAGCCCAGGACAGCGAGGGCTGTTTTTTGAATATGCATGTGGATACCGGTGCCAAAAGCGGAGTAGAGCTGCGTTATCTGGAAGGAACTGCACCCCAGGCGGATGACGAAATCGCGCTTTCCCTGCTGCTGGCAGAGCAGCTTGGCGTGCGGACAAACGATTCGCTGCCGCTTATGCCGTCAAAGGATAGAGAGGTCTTTACGGTGTGCGGCATCTATCAGGACGTGACCAGCGGCGGCATGACGGCGAAGGCAGTCCGGGAATTTGAGCAGACAGCGGCCGAGCAGTATACGATTTATGTGGATATGGAAGCATGGCTTGACAGGGAGGCGCTGATTTCAAAATGGCGGGAGCAGGTGGGAGCCGGTTATGCAATCGAACTGATGGAGCCTTTTGCGGAACAGACGCTGGGCGGTGTGGCCGGACAAATCAGAAATGTTTCGCTTGCAGCTTTTGGCATCGGAGCGTTTTTGATCATTCTGATCGTCCTGCTTTTTTTAAAGCTGCGCATTGCGGGGGAAGCCCCTCAGCTCGCTTATAAAAGAGCGCTGGGCATTCCGCTGCGGGATGTGAAACGGCAGGAATTTTATCCGGTATTGCTGGCTGCCTGCGCTGGTGTATTCTTCGGCATGGCGATGGCAAATCTGCTCGGCGACCGGCTGGCAGGCTTCCTGCTGTCGTTTCTGGGGCTTGGCATCAAAAAACTTCAGTTTACGTTAAATCCATGGACTTCATGGCTGCTGATTCCTCTGTTCCTGCTTTTGACGGCAGCGGGGGCAGGTAGTTTGGCCGTGAGACAAATTAAGAAAATAGAGGCGGCCGACTATGGGAATGTATGTGAATGAGCGGACATGGAAAGGGAAGGAAATACAAAATAAGATGAAAACGATCATAGAGGCAAAGCATCTTGAGAAGAAGTTTCAGGGAGCGGTCATATTAAAGGACGTAAATCTGACTGTCCGGGAAGGTGAATTTATTGCGGTGATGGGACAGTCCGGCTGCGGAAAATCTACGCTTCTTTATAATTTAAGCGGCATGGATTTTCCGACTGCAGGCACGGTACTGTTTGACGGACAAAAGCTTGAGGGGCTGGATGAGCCGCAGCTTAGCGAGATCCGTTTAAAGCGGATGGGCTTTGTTTTCCAAAGGGCAAATTTGCTCACGGCGCTGTCGGTCATGGACAATGTCGTATTTCCAGCTTATCAGGCGGGCCAGCTTTCCAGAGAAACGATTAATAAAAACGCAAAACAGTGGATGGCGCGGACAGGAATTCTTGCGGTGGCGGGACATGACGTGCGGAAGATATCGGGAGGACAGCAGCAGCGCGCCGCTATCTGCAGGGCGCTGATGAACCGGCCGCAGATGCTGTTTGCCGATGAACCGACCGGAGCGCTCAATTCCTCCGCTACCAAAGAAATTATGGGTATTTTTAATCAGATCAACGAGGAGGGGACGGCGATCCTGTTGGTCACGCATGACGGAAAGGTGGCGGCCAGAGCCGACCGCGTGATTTATCTGGAGGACGGCGTCATCACAAAGGAGCTGACGCTTGGAAAGTACAGCGAGAAAAGGCTTTCAGAGCGGGAAGAACAGGTTACGGCGTTTATGATGTAGAGATAAATTATTTTTAGGACTTTTATCAAAAGCTATTGCGATGTGAGGGCTGTCCGAATATAATTAGATATTATATTCTATGCTGACAAAAATCGGATGAAGGAAAATACTTTTCGGGAGGGAACAGGATGAGCAAGTATCACGCTTTATGGGACTATGTGAAAAATGACGGAAGTTCGTCGCTGAAATTGACGTTTGATGAAATAGGGGAGATCGCCGGAGTCCCGCTCGACCATTCTTTTTTGAATTATAAAAAGGAACTGGAGGAGTTTGGGTATCAGGTCGGCAAAATATCCTTAAAGGAGCAAACGGTTCTGTTCAACCGGATCGGGTAGGAGGGAACGATGATACGCGAAATCACCGAAGCGGATTTTGACGGGCTGCTGAGGCTGTATACACAATTACATAACAATCCGATGCCGGAAAAAACGGAAGCTGTTATGGATATTTGGAATCGGATCAGAAATGACAGGAATCACCACATCATCGTAGCCGAGGAGGACGGGGAAATCGTTTCCTCTTGCACATGTGTGATTGTCCCGAATTTAACGCACGGCCAGCGACCCTATGCTTTCATCGAAAATGTGATCACGGATGCCGCGCATAGAAATAGAGGGCTGGCGGCACAATGTCTCGATTATGCGAAGGAACTGGCTGTGAAAGAACACTGCTATAAGCTGATGCTACTGACCGGCTCCAAACAGGAGGAGACGCTTCGTTTCTATGAAAAGGCCGGGTATAACAGAAATGATAAAATCGCATTTATCCAGTGGATATAGCATACGATCGCATATTCCGAACGCGATATCGGTGATACGGTGTTTGCCGTTATCATGACCTTTCTTTTCCTGACTCATGTGCGACTTCCGGTATGGGTGTTTTTTTGGATTGCAGGAATCCTCGTTATAAAGCTGCTATCTATTCTGGCCGGTTATTTTAAATCCCATGCGTTTGTGGCGCTGCATTGGCCGCTGCCGAGGAATTTTTACTGGTCGTAACGGCAGAGGAGCTGGATAGAAATGTGAAAAGCATCATCAAATAGAAACTATATTTGGCTGTTCCCGGTGCTGTTTATTTTTCATGATATGGAAGAAATAATAGGCATGGGAGCGTGGCTTAAAAAAAACAGGACGATGCTCGATAAGCGGTTTCCCAAAATCAGCGGCAGTTTTGCCCATTACAGCACGGAGGGCATGGCGCTGGCTGTTTTTGAGGAGCTGCTCGTATGCATCGCTATTTGTATTCTGTCAATTTGCCTGAATTGGTACGCGCTCTGGCTGGGAGGCTTGATCGCCTATACTGTGCATTTGGCAGTTCATATCGTTCAGGCAGTTGTTGTCAGAATGTATCTGCCGGCTTTGGCGACAAGTATGATTGCGCTGCCGGTCAGCGTGCTGTTGATTAAAAAATGCATGGAACTATTGCAATTTACGGCAGGCGAGGCGGTTTTATACGGAATCGTGGGCCTCATGCTCATCGCGCTCAATCTTAAATTTGCGCATCGGCTGATGCGTTGGTATACGATGCGGTTTAGCGGTTGCGTAATCGAAAAATAAGGAGAGAGAATATGTGTCAGGAATGCTATTCGGACAATAATAGAATTACTCCGCTGTTAAACCCAGTGGAGTGTTTGGAAAACCATACGCAGTATATTTGCGGAACGTGCGGGCGCTGCATCTGCATCGAACGCGATCCTAAGAGAGGATTGCAGAGATGGAGCTTTCCGTTCCGTTCTTTGGAAATTGCGAAGCTTTATTTGAGGACGGCCGATTACACTATGAAAAAGCCATGTGGGATTTATGAGATAAAAAACGTAAAGGGAAGGACCTCCTATAAAATTTTTGCAGAACCGGAAGATCTGAAGCTTTTTTTAAAAAAGAATCCGGATAAATTTTGCGAAAGCGGGAGAGCTGCTTTTTGCGTCGAAACATACCGGGATTATCCAAATACGCAAGTGCGCAGGTTGACCTCTGATGAGGTAAAGGTTTATCTATCCGAGCGATGAATTATAGAAGGAAATAAATAGGAATAAAGGGGAAACTTAATCAATGAGTAATTTAAGTTATGTAAATACAACAAACTGCAAGGATTATAACCGGCTGCGCGGTGAAGTGAACTGGAAAGTCTTATCTGAGGAGCAGGCGCTGGCCGGCATCGAGCATTCGGCTTATTTGGTCGCCTGCAAGGATGACGAAAACGTGATCGCAACAGCCAGAGTGCTGTGGGACGGAGGTTATGCCGCCTACATTTGCGATGTCATCGTCTCGCCCGCATACCAGCAGATGGGCATTGGGCGGGAAATGGTCAACAGAATTTTGGATTACTTAAAGAGCCGGTTAAAAGAAGGCTGGATTATCATGGTGACGCTTGTCGCCGCACAGGGAAAAGAACCTTTTTACGAAAAATTCGGCTTTATCAAACGCCCGAATGAGCAATTCGGAGCAGGAATGACACGGTGGATCGAGTTGAAAAATTAACGGCGAGGTGGGAAATTGGCCTTTATACAACTATCGGATTTAAACGGCACAAAAAAGATTATGATTTTCGTCGAGGGAACCATTATAAAGCCAAAGTCATGGTTTTCTCTATATAACCATAACACGTATATTCCTATCGGAAATGCTGTCGGCATCATAGTCGGATGGCGGCAGCAGGGAGCGGATATCAGTTACTGCACATCCCGTAGAGGAAAACAGGCAAAAGAAGTTGCGGCGCTGCTTGAAAGATACGGATTTGCCGGTTCCAAATTATACTACAGGGAAAAGGGGCGGCGCTATCATGAAATCGTGGAACTGATCCAACCTGATATACTAATCGAAGATGACTGTAAAAGCATCGGTGGCAGTTGGCAGATGTGTATTACTTATGTGACTCCCAAAATCAAAAGTGAAATAAAATCTATTGTTGTCAAGGAATTTAAAGGAATTGACCATTTGCCGCTCTCTTTGCGCGAGCTTTGAGCAGTTGGAAACAATATTTCGCAAAAATAGTCGAGAAAATATCGGACTGAAGTAGTAAGCTTTAGCGGTCAGGAGGTGATGAACCGTGAAGGAGCAAATATTGGCCGTACAGCGCATGCAGGATTATATTAAGCAGCATTTGTGCGAATGCATAACGCTGGCTGATTTATCGAAAGTATCCCTGTTTTCTCCGTGGCACTCCCATCGGATGTTCAAGGAGTACACCAATTTGGCACCGGCCGAATACATCCGCCGCTTGCGCCTTTCCAAATCGGCTCTGCGGCTGCGCGATGGGGGCAGCAAGGTCATCGATATAGCTTTTTCGCTCGGCTTCGGCAGCGCGGACGGCTACACAAGGGCTTTTTTTAGAGAATTCGGCTGCACGCCGAAGGAATACGCGAACCAGCCGGTTCCTTTGCAGTTGTTCATCCCGTATGGCGTAAAATTCAAAAGCTTGCGAAAGGATGAGAGTGAAATGGAAACTGTGCGAAATGTATTTATTCAACTGATGGAAAAGCCGCATCGCAAAGCCATCATCAAACGAGGGATCAAAGCGGATGATTACTTTGCTTATTGCGGCGAAGTGGGGTGCGATGTGTGGGGACTGCTTACGAGCATGCCTTCCCTGTGCGGCGAGCCTGTCTGCATGTGGCTGCCGGAAAAGTACCGGAAACCGGGAACCTCCAAGTACGTGCAGGGCGTGGAGGCCAGCGCCGATTATGACGGTCCGGTGCCGGATGGCTTCGATGTGATCGAGCTACCCGCCGCAAAATACCTGATGTTTCAGGGAGAGCCGTTTGAGGAGGAGGACTATTGCGAGGCGATCACCTGCGTGCAGCGGTCGGCAAAAAAATATGACCCGTCGCTGCTGGGGCTTATGTGGGATCAAGAGAATCCCCGCATACAGTTAGAACCGATCGGCACGCGAGGATACATTGAATTATATCCCGTCTGCCCCATGGAAGCGGGGTGCCAGCATGAGTGAGGCTATCAAACTAGCAGGACTGACAAAAGCCTACGGCGGAAAAACCGTTTTGGATGGGCTGTCCCTTTCGGTTGAACGAGGAACGGTATTCGGTCTGCTCGGAGCAAACGGAGCAGGAAAGAGTACGGCGATCGAATAAAAAGTCCGGTAAAAAGCCTGTCCGGCGGACAGCGGCAGCGGCTGCAAAAGGTTTGAGGATGCCTATCTTCTGTTTTCGGATGAGGAGGTGGCATCATTTATCAAACAAAGCCCGCCTTTGACGGCGCGGAATATACATTTATCGAGCAGTCGCTTGGCGCTTTGAGCGCAATTTCCATCTGCGCCGGCGGCCTTATGGGCCTGCCGATCATCGTGTCGGATTATCGGGAGAGAAAAATACTCAAGCGGTTTCAGGTGACGCCGGTCAGCCCGGCCATGCTGCTCGGTGTGGAATTTGTAATTTATATTCTGTATGCGGCGGTGTCATTGTTTACACTGATATTCGTTTCCATGTTGTTTTTGGGATTTACGATGCGCGGATCATGGCTCTCGTTTTTGGGAAGCTGGTTCTTGACGCTCCTATCGACGTTGAGCATCGGGATGCTGGTGGGCGGAATAGCCCGAAATACGAAAAGTGCCGGTGTGATCGCGAGTATTCTTTATTTTCCGATGTTGGTTTTTTCCGGTACGACGCTGCCTTTTGAGGTGATGCCGGAAACAATGCAGCGTCTTGTGCGCATTTTTCCGCTGACACAGGGGATTCAATTAATGAAGGCGTCCTCGCTCGGTCTGCGGATGGAACATGTGTGGGTTCCGGTCACAGTCATGGGCGTGGTCACCATAGTCTGCGCGACGGCTGCAATCAGGTATTTTCAATGGGAGTAAAATAGAGGGAACGGTATGAATGAAATCAGCAAAACGCTGTATATTCCGTTGTACGGAAAGGCGGCGGTGAGCCGACAGGGTATGATTCTTAAGGATTTGAAAGCCGAGGAAATATGGGAGCAGGAGGGCTTTGCTCTGAACGGGAAGGCTAAGTCAAAATGGCTGGCCTTTTATATGGCGATGCGTGCGCGCGTATTTGACGAGTGGACGGCAAAGCAGCTTGCGGCGTGCCCGCAAGCTGCCATCCTGCATATCGGCTGTGGTCTGGACAGCCGCGTGGAGCGACTTCATGCGAAAAACAGGCTCTGGTATGACATCGACTTTCCGGCGGTGATACAGGAAAAACAAAAATATTTTGAAGCAGCCGGCAATTACCGGCTACTTGGCGCGGATGTCTCAAAAACGGAATGGATACGGAAACTTGAAGCGTCCGGAGAGGTCATTGTGATTATGGAAGGCGTCAGCATGTATCTTTCCGTACAGGCGCTGGGCGATTTGTTTTCAGCGCTTCAAAAACAATTTTCCCATGTGCGGTTG
>CAZBRY010000104.1:5089-8556 GCA_964494285.1 uncultured Lachnospiraceae bacterium | reverse complement strand
ACAGCTTATCCACGCGCTCATGACCGATTTTTCCAGTCATGTAAGTATCCGTTCCAAGCTCGATCCGATGACGAATATGATCAATTTCCTTCATCCCGTTTTTTATTGAGAATTCAAAAATCTTCATCGCCAACTCATAAGAGCCCACATCAATTGCCGCAAACGTCTTTACCGCCATATCGCCGCCTCCTCTCCTATTTTCCCAACAGGTAATCAATAAACTGCTGCGCGGTTCTGCCCGACAGACCACCATGTGACAGCTCCCACTTATTCGCCTCTAAAAGCAGCTCATCCTCAGGCATCCTCACCTGATAGCGCTCAGCAAGCACCGTTACGATATTTGCAAATTCCTTTTTGTCCGGCGCACAGAAAAAAATGGAAACGCCAAAACGAGATACGAGAGAAAGCTTCTCCTGCACCGTATCGCTGCTGTGCAGGTCATCTCTACGCTCCTCCTTGTCGGAAAACTTCTCCCTGACAAGATGTCTTCTATTAGAGGTCGCGTAAATCAAAATATTATCGGGCTTTTTTTCAAGTCCACCCTCAATGACTGCTTTTAAATATTTATATTCAATTTCAAAATCCTCAAATGATAAGTCGTCCATATAGATAATGAATTTGTAATTTCTATTTTTGATCTGTGCGATCACCTCGTTTAAATCCTGAAACTGATGTTTATATATTTCGATGATACGCAGACCCCTGTCATAATATTGATTCAGAACACCTTTGATACTGCTAGACTTTCCCGTTCCCGCATCGCCGAACAGCAGGCAATTATTGGCTCGCTTGCCGTTAATAAACGCCTCCGTATTAGCGATGAGCTTCTGCTTTGGAATCTCATATCCGACAAGATCGTCAAGATACACATGGGCAATGTTCGTAATTGGCTTGATATTGACCGCTTCCCCGATATGCTCAATACGGAACGCCTTATGTAAACCAAATTTACCGACACCGAAATCCTTATAAAAGCCCGTCACAATTCTTTTAAACGCCTGTGCGTCCTGCGCACACGCAAGCTGCACACTCAAATCGCAGATCCGATCACGAATCCGTTTATTGAACATTTTACTCTGCTCATCCACATTGCAATAGGAAAGAATCATCGTGATACAGTTCGTATGCAGGCGAGCATCTAACTGACTCATATCAAAATCAAATAATTCTTTGAAAATAATAAAATCATGCAATGCTATTTCATTGATGCTGCCCTCCACCTCTCCTCTGATTTCCGAGGCGGCGGAAAATGCATTTTCATTATTTGCCAACAGATAGGTCAGATAGGCGTGCCATAAATTCCCCTTGTATCCATGACTTCCTGCAAGCTCCACAAGGCGATGCGTTACATCAAAAAGCTTGTCCCGCATCTGCTCCTCAAGTGCGGCATTCTTCACATCCCTGCTGTTTTTCGCAAGCCACGACACATCCTCCAAAATATCTCCATGCTTAAAATGTTTATATAAAATTAGTTCCTTCACTCTCATAATTATATTCTGTCCGCCTTTATTTAGTAATTGCCAAGTATTTTTAAATATCTGGCTTCTTCCCGCAGACCGGCCAGTGCATTTTTTACCGCCATATCGGAAAGATTCCCCTCAAAATCCACAAAGAAACGATATTCCCAGTTTCGGTCCTTGATCGGCCGGCTCTCAATTTTCGTCATATTCAGCCCGTTATAGATAAAATGGGAAAGGATGTGGTACAGCGAACCTGCCGCATGCGGAACCTCAAAACAGATGCTGATTTTCCCGGCATCCTCTCTGTAAATTTTTCTGCCTGCCACAATAATGAAGCGCGTGGAATTTCCGCTTTCATCACTGATATTTTCTTCAAGCACCGAAAGCCCGTACAGCTTTGCCGCATATACGCTCGCGATTGCCGCCTTGGACTGATCCTGCTCATCCAGAATTTTCTTAGCTGCCATCGCAGTATTCTGGCAGCTGATCTGCTGCCAGGAAGCGTGTTCCCTTAAATATCCCACACACTGCATCAGCGCCTGCGGATGAGAATATACCTCTTTGACCCGTCCGCTATCGCTCCCCTTTAGACCGAGCAGCGCATGATTGATTCGTATGATCTGTTCGCCGACAATATAATTTTCAAATTCTACAAGTAAGTCATAAATCTCATCCACAATCCCGGCCGTCGAATTTTCGATCGGAAGCACGGCAAAGTCCGCCCTACCCTCCTCGATCGCAAACATCGCTTCGCGAAAGCTGTCCACATGAAAATTATCTGAATTCCCGCCAAAATAGGTGTCCATCGCAGCCTGAGAATACGCACCCTCTGTCCCTTGAAAGACAATCCTGAGGCATCCCTCACAAAGCGTTTTTACCGGAATAAAATTTGCCTTCTTGAGCATTCCTTTTTCCTGTAGCATCTGGTATTGCAGCTTTCGGCTGATGGCCATGATCTGACCAAACAGTTCCTCAACTCCCCTCGCGTTAAAAGCATTGGAAGCAAGTCCCCTAACCACCGCTTTTTTTTGCTCCTCGCGCTGCCTGTCCATCACAGGCTTTCCGCTCGATATTTTATACTCTGCCACCTGCTCGCTGACGCGCATCCGTTTTTCAAACAAAGCAACAAGCTCTTCATCAATCTCGTCCAGTTGTGTTCTCAATTCCAAAATGTCCATTTTCCAATCCTCTTCATGCATTCTTTATTAATTATACCCCAAGCGATAAAGCAAATACAAGTAAAATACAAGTACATAAATAACACTTTCCAGATTGCAAATTTTTTCATTATCTATTATACTAAAAAAAAAAGGGAACAATCTATGCAAAAGAAAAATGCGATCATTGTCATTGTCATCGTACTCCTATTAATTGGTCTGCTCGTCGGTGCACAGCTTCTCGCAGCGATTCCGGACAACCCCTCAGGCACAATTGGAAACAGCGCAGGTAACTTAAACAATCACGGATTATTTTGTGAGGATGGGGATAAAATCTATTTCAGTAACCCCTATGACGGCGACCATCTTTATTCAATGAAAGCGGATGGCTCTGATAAAAAACTGTTGCACAGTGCCCCCGTGGAATACATTAACTCCGGAGGTGATTATCTCTATTTTTACCAGAAAAACACCGATGAAAAAGCTGTATTTGGCATCATTAACAATAACGGAATCTACCAACTTAAAAAGAGTGGCAAAAAAACTGCCGATTGTTTAGATCGCACCGCTTCCGGCATTATCAGTCTCATCGACAGCTATGTCTATTACCAGCATTATGATAATAAGGATGGTATAACGCTATATCGTGCCAAAATCAACAGTGCCGAAAAAGGGCAGATCAGTAAATCAGAAATCAATCCGGCCTGTGTCACTGGAAGCAGCATCTATTACCCCGATACGAGTAACTCATTTTACTTATCCGTTTTTGACGTAAACAACCTAACCTCCGGCCAGCTCCTTGCCGAAAGAATGTATAGCCCGATCTATGAGGATGGCTACCTATATTACA
>CAZBRY010000104.1:0-5079 GCA_964494285.1 uncultured Lachnospiraceae bacterium | reverse complement strand
TCCCGATCATTATTCCCTATATCGCTGCAATCTGTCCGATCAAACGAGCGAGAAGCTTACCAACGACCGAATCGATGTATTTAACGTTTATGGAGACTATATTTACTATCAAAAAAACGACACTAAGAATCCGGCACTAATCCGCATGGCATCCGACGGTTCCAATCCTGAGGTTGTTGCCGAAGGAAACTATACGAATATCAACATCACTTCTGAATATACTTATTTTCAAGAGTTTGGTGTCGCCACGCCACTTTATCAGACGCCGACGAGCGGCAAAATTAACGTAACAGCGTTTGATCCCTACTAATATTTTCTTGCCTTTTCCAGCTCATTTCTAAGCTGTCCGACGGTTTTATTCAGTACCGGATGGCGCAGTGCCGGAGCAATCTCCATAAGCGGAATCAATACGAAATCGCGGTTCTGCATGTCCACATGAGGAATGACCAGCTGTTCCGTATCAAGCACAAGCGCATCATACATAATAATGTCTAGATCAAGCACGCGCGGACCCCAACGCACCGAGCGCTCTCTTCCCGCCTCCTCTTCAATCTCATGGATGACACTCAGTAGCTCCTCCGGTGTCAAAAGTGTCTTTAATTCCAACATCCCGTTTAAAAATTTATCCTGTTCAAGATAGCCGTAAGGCTCTGTCTCCATAAATTTAGAAATACGTTCAACACTTGTCTCAACACGGGCGTCCAATGTCTGCACCGCCGCCTGCAAATGCGCCTCTCGTTCTCCCATATTCGACCCAATCGAAACATAAACCGTATGCCAACCACGTGTTATCCTTACGGAAACCTCCTCCAACGGGAGTCCGATCGGCGCCCACGGTTTTTTTATTTCTAGATCCAGTGTTTTGATATGCTTAAAATGCAGCAGTAAATCCTGTGCCAAACGCTCCGCCGCCGCCTCAATCAGCTGATAGGTTCGCTCCTTCATGAATTCGTCGATAAAACGACAAACCTGTCCATAATGCACCGATTCGGTCAAATCATCATCCATTCCCGCCTGTCTTGTATCCAGATAAAGCTGTGCGGATACGGAGAACTTCTGTCCAAGCTTGTTTTCCTCCTCATAAACACCATGTTTCCCAAATACCTCTAAATTTTTAATGCAAATACAGTCCATACTGATACGCCTCCTATCGTTCTATTGTTTTAAGCATTCGGATCGCCCTTTTATTTTCTTTGATATCGTGCACCCTAACAAATGCGAAGCCTGCCTGCACGGCCAGCATTGTTGTAACAAGCGTCCCCTCCACGCGTTCCTCCTTAGGCAGATCAAGCGTCAATCCGATCACTGATTTGCGCGAGGCACCAAGCAGCATCGGAAATCCGATTTTCTGAAAATAGCGCAGATTTTTAAGAACTAAAAGGTTCTGCTCATAAGATTTCGCAAAGCCGATTCCCGGATCCAAAAGGATGCGATCCTTTGCAATACCCGCACGAGTTGCAAGCAACACCGATTGCATCAGATCTTCGCACACTTCCGGCAGAAAATCCCCATAAACCGGATTTTCACGGTTATGCATTAGACAACAAGCCGCATCATAGTTTTTAATAACAGATGCGATCTTATCATCATGCTGCAGTCCCCAAATATCGTTCACGAGATCAGCGCCTACCGCCAACGCCGCTTCCGCGACGGTTCCTTTATAGGTATCAATTGACACAGGAATATCAAAATGGGACTTGATTTTCTCTATTACAGGTGTTATCCTTTTGATCTCTTCTTCATCACTGACTGGTGTATAGCCAGGTCTTGTAGACTCTCCTCCCACATCGATGAGATCTGCTCCCTCGGCAATCATCCGCTCTGCCCTAAAAAGCGCGGCATCCACTGTCTGATAGCTTCCTCCGTCAGAAAAGGAATCCGGCGTCACGTTCAAAATACCGGCAATATACACCTCGTTTTGTACATCAAATTCTTTGTTGCCTATTTTCATTCAACCATCCTCAATAATAAATCCGCATTGTCCTTGATGCAAGCGGCTTATCACATTCATCCTTTGCCTTGCAACAGAAGCATTCCCGTGAAAGCTTGTCCGCGCGGTACAAAAGACCGCTTAAATCAGTATTCCTTGCGCTTTCCGGATCCCTGTGTCCGATAATTGCCTGCAGAATTTCAGAAATTTCCGCTTCTTGAAAAAAGCATTCCGACAAAATTTCGGGTGCTATTTTAGCGCTTGCCTGTTCATGCGGCTCGCCGGTCTGATATTGTACTCCTCTGCCAATATCATGCAGCAGCGCAGCGGCATAGATCAGCTCCTTATCTACAAAAAGTCCTTCCTCCTCTTTCATGAGCATCGCAATCCGGGCGACGCTTAAAAAGTGTCCCATCTGGTGTCTGCAAAAGATCCTCTCCTGCTCCAGTTCTTCGATTTCCTTCAAATACGCCTGATATTTTACATGGCTCACGATCCGATTTACTCGTTCCATTTCCTTCACCTGTCCTTCGTACCAAGCATATGATAAAATTCTTCTTTTAACTCTTTGTTCTTCTCAAAAACACCGCGTGTAACAACCGTCACGGTCTGGCTGCCGGGCTTTTTGATCCCACGCATTGTCATACACATATGTTCAGCCGTAAGCATCACCATGGCACCCTTTGGCTGCAAATACTCCATCAGCGCATCTGCAATTTGCGCTGTCAGCTTTTCCTGAATCTGCGGGCGCCTTGCGTACACATCTACCGTTCTCGCCAGCTTGCTTAAACCTACAACCTTCCCGTCCGGCACATATGCCACATGTGCTTTTCCATAAAAAGGCATTAGGTGATGCTCACACGTAGAATAAAAGACAATGTCTCGTTCCAAAATCATTTCGTTATTTTCTGCCTGAAATGTTTTCTTCAGATACGTCCGCGCGTCCCCGGAAAGGCCTCCGTAAATTTCCTCATACATTTTGGCAATCCGCTCTGGCGTTTCCTTCAAGCCTTCGCGCGATGCGTTCTCACCAATCCCTTCCAATATAAGTCTGATCCCCTGTTCAATTTTTAACCTGTCCATCCGTGCTGTCACTCCTGTTTTCCACTTTTAATAGATTTACCAATGAGGCCAAATAAGAAAGAGAGCCAAATGCCACAATCACCGGATGCTCTTCTTTTAAGTGCTCCGCCCTCGTAAGGCTCATCTTTACTGCCTCCCGCAGACTTCCCGCAGCTTCAGCATTGGAATTGTATCTTAAGACCGTGTCTCTTAGTGTTATGGCCGATAGAGCACGCTCTGAATCAGGCGTCTGTACGGTAACGATATACATTGGTATATCGGCTGTTATTTTACATATTTCTTTATAGTCTTTATCCTTAAATATGCCCATGATAAAAATTAACGGACGACCGCTAAAGTAAAGCAGCAATGATTCCATTAATTTTGCCACTGCATCGGGATTGTGAGCGCCATCCACGAGGAACTGCGGTTCACCCAAAACCTGCTCCATGCGAAAAGGCCAGCGTGCACTTTTCATTCCTGCCCGAATACAGGTGGCTGAAACTGGAATTCCAACATTTCTTAAACACCAAAATGCCTCAATCGCCAAAGCCGCATTCATAACCTGATGCGTCCCTCCAAGCATAATCTGCACATCGGCAAATTGATAATAAGAAAATTTCTGAACGGAAAACCCATACGCAACATCATAGAGCTTTTTCGCCTCAGCAATATGGAGCTCTGCATCCATTTCCCTGCACTTTTCTCTTATAACGCTCGTTATTGTTCTGTTGTTCTCCATTAAAGCAACGGGTATATGAGGCTTAATAATGCCGGCCTTTTGCTCCGCGATTTTCTCCAGTGTATCGCCGAGTATGGAACAATGATCCATACTAATCGCGGTGATCACTGCCAAGACTGTTGTCGTAACAATATTTGTCGCATCCTGTGCTCCGCCAAGTCCTGTTTCCAACACGACAAGATCACAATTGTTTTCTTTAAAGTAGCAGAAGGCCAACGCCGTCTCCAACTCAAAAAGGGTCGGTAACTCCTCTCCAGCTTCCTGCATTTTCAAAACAACTTGCTGCAGTTCCCTTACACATTCTGCATATTGGTTTTTACTGATCATCTTTCCATTAATCTGATAGGGATCACGAATGTCCGACACCGCCGGTGAAGAATAACTCCCGGTCTTATAACCCGCTCTTCGTAAAACGGCCGCAATATAGGTGAGCACAGAGCCTTTGCCATTCGTTCCCGCAATATGAACAAAACGAAGCGCGTCCTGCGGATTACCAAGCAACCGCATCAGTTCCCGCATACGCGCAAGGCCTAGCCTGCTTCCTAATTTACGGGCGTCCTCCATATATTGAACGGCATCCTCAAATCTCATCCTCTGCTCCTCTTAACTGTTCAATTGTGCTCTATTTATCATATAACAACTTCTTGGAATTTACAACAAAGGAATGCAAAAAGTCGCCGTACAGAAATTGAATTTCCGTACGGCGGCAAGACAATTTTTATCTGATGCTGACATCCTGCGGACATTTGTAAAGCCCTCTGCAGCAACTGCGATATAAATACTGGCCTCCGTCTATTCAGCCCGTACCCATGCCCCATCAAATTTCTCATAATAGATCGTACCGCTTTGATATGCGTAAGCACAACCAAGTGAGATATTATCCATGCGGTAAATATAGCACGGCTCTCCCCCAATATCATCCATATTGACAAGTACCATCGTATACTCCGTTTCATCGCTGTACTTAGGAATATAACTGTCCGCTTTCAAAGCATTGAAAATATGCTTCGCAGCCTCTGCTGCATTCATATAGTCACCGGGGTCGCCGTGGTTTTCATATTCCTCGGCATATCCAAGATTCGGTCCAAAATCAAGTCCGTTCCAGTACGCAAGGTCATCGCCTTGCCCATCAGATATTTCGCCTGCCTCACCAACAGTGATATCTATCATAAAATTCCGCCTGCCGTCTTCAATAACAATCGTACCCGTCATGGTCGTCGTACCTGTGCTATGTGCTGTCACCGCACCGTCCCCGCTTAACGTGGCCACATCATCATAAACAGAGAGCGGCTCGGCAATCGTAAAAGCAAACGGATATGGGGAATCCAATATCAGCCTTGCAGTC
>CAZBRY010000103.1:0-8695 GCA_964494285.1 uncultured Lachnospiraceae bacterium | reverse complement strand
TCTACCTTTGGAATCGATTCCGTTCCGTACGCAAGCGCAGCGATCGCCTGTGCACCGCCTGCCTTATAGATTTCCGTGACGCCGGTGATCTTTGCCGCCACTAACGTACAAGGCTGTACCTTTCCGTCTTTGCCGGGCGGGGTGATCATGACAATCCGCTTGACACCCGCCACCTTTGCCGGGATCACACACATAAGAGTCGAGGAAGGATAGGCCGCCTTTCCACCCGGAACATAAACGCCGGCGCGCTCGATCGGCGTCACCTTCTGTCCGAGTATGGTACCGTCCTCTTTTGAATCAAACCAGCTGTTCACACGCTGCCTTTCATGGTATGCAATAATATTAGCAGCCGCACGCTCCATGATTGCAATCAGTTTTTGATCATAGGCCGCATACGCCTCTTCAATTTCTGCTTCACTCACACGCACTGCCTCCGCCGTCAGGCGGCAGCCATCAAACTGTTCCGTATAGGAAAACAATGCCGCATCTCCGTTTTCCCTTACATTGCTCAATATTTCATTGACCGTGTTTTCATATTCCGTATATTGGCCAGGACTTCTCTTTAATAAATTTGTAAGGATGTCCTGTCTTGTCTCTTCCGTCAATTTAATGATTTTCATACTTTCTCCTTTAACTCTCGAATCAACCGATTGATTCGATCCGATTCCATCCGCATGCTGACCTGATTAACGATCATTCTCGCCGATAGCGGACAGATTTCCTCGAGCACCTCCAGCCCATTTTCCCGCAATGTCGAGCCCGTCTCCACGATGTCCACGATCACCTCGGAAAGTCCGACGATCGGTGCAAGTTCAATAGAGCCGCTCAACTTAATGATATCTACGGTCTGGTGCTTTTTATTATAAAAATAATCCTTTGCAATCCGCGGATATTTCGTTGCAACACGGATCATCTCGTGATGTTGTAAAAGCTCTCTTGCGGATGCCGGTCCACAGATACACATCTGGCATTTTCCAAAGCCCAAATCCAACACTTCAAAATTTTTCCGATTTTCTTCAAGGATTGTATCTTTACCGACCACACCGATATCGGCTGCTCCATATTCTACATAGGTCGGTACATCCGGTCCCTTCGCAAGAAAAAATTTTAATTTTAAATCTTCATTGATAAAAATCAGCTTTCTTGAATCTTTATCCTTCATTTCCTCGCAGGTAATGCCAATTTCCTCAAACAACTGAAGCGTCCTGCTGGCCAGGCGTCCCTTTCCAAGTGCAAATGTCAAATAGCGCATGTCACCCCTCCAAATTCTCAGCTAAAATCAGATTCAAACGATGATTTGCAGCATACCGCTCATAATCCTTGAGTTGTTCTCTTTTCATGAGATGCATTAAAATCGTCTTTTTCCCACTAGCCCGATATTCCTTAGCGATCCGATAAGCTTTTTCTTTATCTGCCCTTTCATAAAGAAGCAAGTAGGTGTCTTCAGGAGTCGCAGCGTTGATCCCCTGTCTGGACAGGGCAGACAAAAGCTGATCAACAACAATTGCAAAGCCAATCGCCTCAGCTTTCTTCCCAAACTCATTTAGCAGGTTGTCATAGCGCCCGCCCTTTATGACTGCATCCCCATTTCCATATGTATCTGCCCTGAAAATCACACCGGTATAATAATGATATTTACTAAGAAGCCCCAAGTCAAACGTCACATAGTCTGCGACCGTCTGATCACGCAGCAGCTCATATATGGCTTCCAGCCGTTCCACCGCAAGCAGGGAACGCCGATTTGTCACAAATTTCTTGGCTTCTTCGATTGTTTCCAAAGAACCAAACATGTCCGTGATTTTTAAAATCAGCTCCTTCACATCATCTGCCAACTCCATGGAGTCCAAAATTGCCTGTGCTCCAAAAAAATTCTTATTGGAGATCATTTCCCTTAGCTCTAATTCCGCCTCCTCATTGATGCCGTACTCCGCACATAAACCTTTGAAAAACTCCACATTGCCGATGCTGATCTGAAAATCATGCAGACCTGCCTGCTTCATGCAGGCAATCACAAGGGAAATCATTTCCGCATCCGCTTCTACGCTGCCGTCGTTGATCAGTTCTGCGCCGATTTGTGTGGTTTCCTTTAAGCGTCCCTGAAAATCGGAAGCATTGATAAATGTATTACCCATATAGCAGAATCGAATCGGAAGCTGTTCCTCCATAAAGTATTTCGCTGCGGCTCTGGCAATCGAAGGTGTGAAATCCGGTCGAAGCACAAGCGTATTGCCCTCTTTATCAAAAAATTTGTATAGTTCCTTTGAAGGGATCGTTCCAATCTTGCTTGAAAAAATATCAAAAAATTCAAAGGTCGGTGTCTGGATATCCTGATAACCGTATAAACGCAATTCATCCAGCAACGCCGCCTGTATCCTCAGCTTGATTTCATATTCATTTCCGTAAATATCCCGCACCCCTTCCGGTGTGTGCAGTAAGCGCTTTTCCATAAACGGCTCCTTATGATACTTTTATTTTCTTAGTATTTATATTACATTTCGCTTTCCTAAATTAAAGTGCTAATATGGTGTCGTGCTACCATGGCAGAATTCATTATATAAAATATAGCTTGTTTTGTCAATTGTCAGTCTCGTGATTACAGCCATTTATTTTTATTCCCGTGAGGAAAGGTCCGCCTGTACCGCATCCAAGTAAGGCACAAAAATACCCTGCCTTGGCTGAATCACATAATCTTCCTCAATCTCTTCAAGTCGAAAGCTCTTTTTTCCGCCGGCCATTTGCCTGCACCAAAACTCCTTCAGCTTGCAAAAACGCAGATAATAAAACAGATCCCTTGCCGAGTAGTAAATAAGCAAAAAAGCGACACCGCCCTGCTCTTCAAATTCCTCCATAAATCTCACCTGATGCTCATGAATGTTGGCAAGTGCAAAAGTATCCTTCGCACATTCCTTCGCATCAAAGCAAATTGGAATTCCTTGAATCGCTCCAATATAGTCAACGGTACTTTTCTGCTCAAAATAGGCTAGCGTAATATGCCTGTGTTCCTTATCAATATTAATCGGGGTGATCGGTGTCGGAACCTTTTGGATCAGGCCAAGCTTACTTTCCCTATATTTCTCATTTGTCCGGTTAATCAAGTCCTCTAAAGTGGAACCTCTCAACCCCCTGCTGTTCCAAGTTGCCATTTTGTTCTCCCGTCATGCTTAAGAATGCATACCTAGATTTCATTTAGTGCCGCAATTTCTCTTTATCCTGCAAAATTCGATCGAATTGCCGAGGAAGATTGATTGTAAACGTTTTTCCCGACAAGTGCTCAAGCGCTCCTGTAAACGAAGGCATTTCAAGACGGTATGCATGCAGAAGTTGCGCCATCACACCATAATATTCTTTATAGTGCTGATTGATTTTTGGATTTCCGTATTTATAGTCGCCGACAATCGGTGCTTTTACAGATGCAAGATGCGCACGTATCTGGTGTGGTTTACCCGTAATTAATTCAACTTCAAGCAGCGTTAATTCGCCGTGTTGTTTTAGCGGTCGATAACACGTCTCAATTTCGGAGACTCCATCCATAGAATCCGGCTTTTCCTTTTGCACACAAACACGATTTGCTTTCTCATCCTTGACAAGAAATCCTTTTATATGTTGCGGTTCCAGGACATCAGCGGCTACAAGACATTGATAATACTTATGGATCGTACGTTCCTTCAGAGCTTTGGATATCTGCTGCGCCGCCGCAAGAGTTTTGGCACAGAGGATCAGCCCGCTCGTATTTCGGTCAAGGCGGTTGCAGACAGACGGTGTAAAGCTTTGCAGGCTTTCCCTTGCTACCGCGCCACTTTTTATGAGATAGTCCAGGCAATATTCGTTAATTGACAGGTCCGACTGCGACGCCTTCTGTGACAAAATCCCGGCAGGCTTGTCAACCAGTAATAAATGAGCATCTTCATAGACAATCTTTAAGGAAAAAGGCTGTTTTACAAAAACCGGTCGCTTTTCCTCGGAAAATTTTTCATATGTTTCATCAGAAAAAAATAGCTTGATTTCATCTCCTGCAGAAAGCGGTTCCCTGCCTTCTGCTTTTTTACCATTTAGCGTAATGTTTTTTTTCCTGAGCATTTTATAAATGAAGCTGCCGGGCGCTTTATTTAAATATTTAAATAACAGCTTGTCCAAACGCTGCCCTGCTTCACTTTCTTTCACAATCATTACTTTCATCTGGAATTTGCCTTCTCATACGGAAAAACCTGCCCATAATCTTCTATGAAATAATCGGCAAGCGCCTTTTTTTTCTGAAGCTGATAGTCCGAATACTCATCTGAGACGGCACACACGCGCATGCCCGCTGATTTTCCGGCAAGAATCCCCTGTGTCAGGTCCTCAAAAACAAGACAGTATTCTGGCTGAATGCCAAGCCTTTTTGCTGTGTTTAGATAAACGTCGGGCGCGGGTTTCCCGGCACCTACCTCACAGCCGGTCAAAATTGCGTCAAAGTATTCATAAACGCCCTTTCGCTTTAGAACAGCCTCCGTCAAAATGCGGGAATTACTCGTGGCAATACCGATTTTAATACGTTGCTCCTTTAAATAAGCAAGGAATTGCCGTACGTTATTTTTCAGGGTCACCTCATTAGAATATTTTTCATAAGCCATCTCATTCCAAATATCCATAATTTCCTCAACAGGCTCCCGAAGTGAAAAACGCTCCTTGAAATACTGTGCCGTCTCGAAAAAGCTCTTCCCCTCGATGTGTTGCTGCAAATCGGCAGGAAGCTCTCTGTCATACTGCTCCAAATACTGCCTGTCAATCGCTTTCCAAATCCACATCGAATCGACGAGTGTTCCGTCTAAATCAAAAATTACTGCCTGAATATCTTTTAACATAGCTGTTCTCCATTTGTTTTCTATTGATCATTATTATTTCTCAACCGCAACAGTTCCTCTGCCGTCAGGCGGCGGAATTCTCCTGGCTGCAGCATTTCATCCAATTGCAGGCCGCCCATCGACAGGCGTTTTAAATAAAGCACGTCCCGCCCTCTTTTTGCAAACATTCTCTTTACCTGATGATAGCGTCCTTCCATAATTGTGATTTCATAAGCGTCTGTATCAATTCGATCACTTTTCTTTACAATCGCCGGAAGACAAGGCTTTTCATCTCCAATCTCAATGCCGGATTCGAGAGCATGGATGTCGTCCGGCTTTAGCGCACCATCCAGCACGGCTAAATAAGTTTTTTTCACATGCTTTCTAGGGGATAATAGCTCATGGGTCAGTGCCCCGTCATTTGTCAGCAGCAGAAGCCCCTCCGTGTCCTTATCAAGTCTGCCTACCGGAAACAATTGCTTCGTTACAATCCCCTTATCTCTTAATAAGGCAAAAACTGTCTCGTTTAAATTGTCCTTTGTCGCACTGACATAGCCCTGAGGTTTGTTTAGCATATAATAGACAGATGCTTCGTGAAGAACCGGTGTCTTTCCGACAAGCACAGTATCCGCAGTCGGCCTGACTTTATAGCCGCAATCCTTTATAATCATTCCACCCACTGTGACCGTGCCGCATTTTATGATGCCGCGCACTTCGCTCCTCGTCCCGAAGCCTTCCTCAGCGAGAAGCTTGTCGAGTCTGATTTCCTTTTCCATTCAAACCTCATTTTCCGCCCTATTAAAAGCTTATGCGATAAATTAATAAGAATAATTTAGCTTTTTTTCTTCCAAATACCGCAGCACATAGTACGGATTGATGCTAACCTCATCACTTTTCTCCGTTTTTATGTAAATACCAATATGCAAATGCACATCAAATTTCCCAATCGTGCCCTCTTCCCCGTAACCGCTGTCTCCCATGTAGCCCAGGAGCTGTCCTGCGACAACCTTCGTGCCTTCTTTAAAATATTCCGCATACTCATACAGATGCGCATAATAAAAATAAGCTCCGCTATTTGCCCGGATACCAATGCGATAACCTCCCTGCGGAAGCCAGCCGATTTTCTCTACGGTACCATCCGTCATGCTGATGACCGGATAATAGCCTCTTCGGTTGAGAGACGCCATAATATCACAGCCTTCATGCCCTCTGGTACCTCCAAAACTCCTCTCAAAAAGCCATGAATTTTCAAAATTAATGTTAGCGTCTTCATTTTTTACAGAGGCCGGAATGGGAAAATACATCAGATCGTTCCAAATGGCACGCATACTGTCCGTAACAGTTGAAAACTCTTCATTTTCCAACAAGTGCGGTAAAAGCTCCCGATACAGCGATCGATGGGCCGTCACCATAGCTTTGTTAGAAAGGCTTCCTTCCTCTATTAAAAAGGCAGCAGTCAGATATTCGTAAAAGTCAGTATCCGTCGTCTCCGCCTGCGTTTTTAATTCAAGCAGACAATCCTTTGAAACTGTGTGCGCCCGGAACATGGCGCTATCACAATAATCGGCCTTCACCTTGAGCAAAAACGCATGTTCGCGCACATATTCCGTCAACAGCGTAACCCAGATTGCACAAAATAAGAGGACAAAAACAAACGCAATCCTGCCGGTTCTTTTTCCCAAACCCTGTTCCTGCATTTCGTTTTATCTTATTACAGTTTATTTTACTTGCAGTTTTCTAATACCTGTAAAAGATATTCCCAGACCCGCCTGACAGAACTGATGCTCAGCTTTTCTCTTGGCGTGTGGATATTTTCGATCGTGGGACCACAAGAAACGATATCGACCCCCTCCATCTTTTCATAGAAAATTCCGCACTCCAAGCCTGCATGAATCCCGGTTAAGACCGGATTGTGTCCATAATACTGTTGAAACATCTGAAACATCAAATCTCTGAGCTGTGATTTTTCTCTATATTCCCATGCCGGATAATCTGATTCCGTCCGATATTTTCCGCCAATTGTCTCTGTTAAATATTTCAGCTTGTCACTGAGCGCCTGCTTTTCAGAAGAAACAGAGCTTCTAATGCTAATGATCAGTTCAAATGCCGCCTCTGACAAACGCATAATACCCGCATTGGATGAGGTCTGTACCAAGTGGTCCGTGTCTGGGCTCATTTTTTGAATTCCGTCAGGAATTGTCATAAGCAAAAAAACAATGCGCTCCTTTGTCTTTGGTGTCAGCACACGCAATGCCGCCCACTCCATATTTTCGCAATAAATCATAATATTATTTTCGATTGTGCGGTATTCATTCTGAATCGTCGCCTCAAACTCATGGATATAGTTTTCAAGCTTATCTGCATCCTTTTCATGAACGAGAATTTCTGCCTTCGCCTCACGCGGTATCGCATTGTCCTGTAAACCACCTTTTAAGTAAGAAATGTCAAAGTTGATTTTCGTACCAACATAATGGAGCAGCCTGCCCATCAAAAGATTGGCATTGCCACGGTATTTATCGATTTCCATACCGGAGTGCCCACCTAACAAACCACATATAACCAGATTATATTTGACTCCCTGCTTTTCACAATAGCGGACAGGCACCTCACAAGTCACCATTCCGCCGCCGGCACTACTCGTCAAAAGCTCTCCTTCAACCTCATTGTCGATATTAATCAGCCGTTTTCCATGCAGGCACGCGGTATCGAAAGCGGCCGCCCCGAGCATCCCGATTTCTTCATCCACCGTAAAAACCGCTTCCAGAGGCGGATGCTTGATTGTAGCATCCGAAAGGATGGTCAGCAAATAAGCAACTGCAATCCCATCATCACCGCCAAGTGTCGTACCCTTTGCGTAAATATAATCATCCATGACCGCAAGATTCAGTCCGTCCTTTACAAAGTCATGCCTGCTGTCATATTCAAAATTCTTTTCACAGACCATATCCAGATGCCCCTGCAGCACGAGCGGCTCCGAAGCTTCATACCCCGGACTGCCCGGCTTGAAAACGACAACATTTCCATGTCCGTCCCTGATATAGTCAAGGTTATGTGCCTGTGCAAACTCCTCACAATAGCTGCTAATTGCTTCGGTATTTCCCGAACCACGCGGAATCCGACTGATTTCTTCAAAATACCAAAACACCTTTTTGGGCTCTAAATTTCCTAAAATTCTTTTCATTTTTATTTCCTTCTCACCGCTCTCATAGGAAGCCTTTTCGCTTTCATTCATTTTGTCATATCTATATCTAAAAAGCAAGTTATGTTTTTCCAAAAGGAAACATAAGCATTACTATGAATGGTCTTCTGTTAAAATCAATAAAAAAATATGGTTCCCTCGCCGCCTCCATGCTGTTTATCGGCGCAATTCTGCTCTTTTCGGAGCCTTCTTTCAATGCATCCAAACGAGGGCTGCTACTTTGGTTTACAACAATGCTGCCAACGCTTTTACCCTACATGATCACTGTCAACATCCTGCTTTATTTACTTCCCCAAAAAAACAGATATGCAAACACGTTTCTCTTACTGGGGCTGCTATGCGGTTATCCGATGGGGGCGAAGCTTTGTGCATCACTACACAAAAACGGAACGCTGACAAAACAGCAGGCAGAATATTATCTTCCGCTGATTAATCTCCCAAGCCCTGCCTATCTCATTTCCTTTGTATGCAGGCAGTCGCTGTCCGCCACAACGCAGCTTCCTGTCTATCTGCTTTGCATTTACGCTGCCGTCGCAGTTTATGCGCTGCTTTCTTATCCATTGATTAGAAAACAGGAACGCGATCAAGTGAACTCCTCTGTTCCCCTTTTAACGGAAGATATGGGCGGCGCTTTTTTTGATCGGTGTATTTTGGACGCATTTGTCGCAATTACAAA
>CAZBRY010000102.1:0-8707 GCA_964494285.1 uncultured Lachnospiraceae bacterium | reverse complement strand
CCTCTTTCGTGGCAAGATCTATTTGTGTCAGACCTACTACGGAAAGCTGAAACTTGTCACTATATAAATGCTGATCCCTGACGTTTAAGAGCCGGTAGGTCGCATAAAATTCCGGGTGCCCTCTAAATAAAGTAAAATCCAGAAAACCAATATATGTGTAGAAAGAGATACTTATCTTTAGTTTATTTATACCATAGTCCTTATGTAAAAGCAACAGCCGGTTTTATTTGTAAAGACATTGAAGTATCCTGCCGGATGAATATTGACAGGCCGCCACCGTTATGCTACGTTAGGTCTAGCGGTTTTGCAATGAATATGATACGGGAAGAAGAGGGCGCATCCGATGGCTGAGAGACGAGCGGTGATAGAGTTTCAAAATTTTTTATTTTAATATTTTGTGCAGGCGAGTCCGACGATATCCGACATCAGCCTTTCCATTTATGAAGGGGAAAAAGTGCTGATCGTCGGCCCGTCGGGAAGCGGCAAGAGCACGCTCGGCAACTGCATCAACGGGCTTATCCCGTTTTCTTATAAAGGTACGTCAACGGGGAGCTGTAAAATCTGCGGCAGGGAGACATCCGAGCAGAGCATTTTTGAAATTTCCAAAGAGGTCGGTACAGTGCTGCAGGATCCGGACGGACAGTTTATCGGTCTTTCCGTCGCGGAGGATATCGCTTTTGCGCTCGAAAACCAGTGCGTAGGACAGGTGCAAATGAAGGAAATTGTTCAGAGGACCGCGCAGACGGTAGACATGGACAAGCTCTTGAATTCTTCTCCGTTTGAGCTTTCCGGCGGTCAGAAGCAGCGGGTGTCGTTTGCGGGTGTCATGGTGGACGATGTGGAGGTGCTGCTGTTTGACGAGCCGCTTGCTAATCTGGACCCGGCGACAGGAAAGACCGCCATCGATTTGATCGACCGGATCAAAGAGGAATATAACAAGACAGTCGTGATCATAGAGCACCGTCTTGAAGATGTCTTATATAGAAATATTGACCGGATCATCGTCGTCTCAGACGGCAGGATCGCGGCGGACATGTCGCCGGACAGGCTGATAGAACAGGCGCTGCTGCCGGAGCTTGGCATCCGGGAGCCGCTTTATGTGACGGCGATGCGCTATGCGGGCGTTGACGTGACGGAAGCTCTGCATGCCGGACGGCTTGAGACCCTCCAAACGGAACAGGTCAAGGCTGCGGTCGTAACATGGAATGACGGACAGGTTCCTTTAAAGGAACCGGAGATACGGTCCGAAATACTGCGCGCCGAGCACATTCATTTTTCCTACGGCGAACGACGCCAAATTTTGAAGGATATTAATTTTTCCATTAAAGAGGGAGAAATGGTGAGCATTGTCGGAACGAATGGCGCAGGTAAGAGCACGCTCGCAAGGGCGATCTGCGCGCTCGTCAAGGGCGTGGAGGGTTCCTTCTATTATAAAGGAGAATCGCTCGACGGCACGACGATCAAGGAACGTGCCCGGTATATCGGTTATGTGATGCAGAATCCGAATCAAATGATCTGTAAACCGATGATCTATGAGGAGGTTGCGCTCGGTCTGCGTCTGCGCGGTATGAAGGAGGAGGAGATCACGCCCCGTGTGGAAAGTGTGCTAAAAACGTGCGGTTTGTATGAATTTCGAAAATGGCCGATTTCAGCACTGTCCTTTGGTCAGAAAAAACGCGTGACGATCGCTTCGATGCTCGTATTGGAGCCGCAGATTCTCATTCTGGATGAGCCGACGGCGGGACAGGACTATCACCATTATACGGAGATCATGGAATTTTTGCGGCAGTTAAACGAAAAGGGCGTCACAATCCTGCTGATTACCCATGATATGCATTTGATGCTTGAATATACGCCGCATGCGATCGTCATAAACGACGGGCGGATCCTCTATGACGGCACGTCCGTCCATGCGTTGACGACGGAGGAAATCGCCGATGCGGCAAGCCTGAAAATCACATCGCTGTACGAGCTTGCGGGCATGTGCGGGATCAGGGACCGTCAGGCATTCGTCCGGAACTTCATCGATTATGAAAGGAGGAATGCGCGATGAATACAAAGCTGTTCGACTATGTGGAACGCCATAATTTTATTTATGACCTGTCTGGCGTGACAAAATTTTTGTGCTTCATTTTTGCGAGCTGCGCCGTGATGTATTCCTATGACATCCGCGTGGTGAGCGCGGCTTTTCTGCTTTCGCTCGTTTCCCTGAAGGTATCCGGGATCACGTTTGGACAGATCAAGGTCATGGTTTATTATGTGGCTGTTTTTATTTTATTGAATGCAGTGCTGACCTTTTTATTCAGCCCCTTGTACGGCGTGGAAATATACGGCACGCGCCACGAGTTGTTTACTGTTGCGGGACGTTATGTCATGACGCAGGAGCAGCTTCTTTATCAGATAACGAAGATCATGAAATATTGCGCAGTGCTTCCGCTCGGGATCATTTTCCTGCTCGCGACGAATCCGAGTGAGATGGCGGCTTCGCTGAGCCGGATCGGCATTCCGTATAAGGCGGCGTTTGCGCTTTCTCTGACTCTGCGCTATTTTCCGGATGTCATCCGCGATTACAACGACATTTCGCTTGCGCAGCAATCGCGCGGTCTGGATATGTCTCAAAAAGAGAAACTCAGCGTGCGTATAAAAAATACGATGAACATCTGCGTGCCGCTTATTTTTACAACACTCGACCGGATCGAGCTGATCAGCAACACGATGGATCTGCGCGGTTTCGGCATGAAGAAAAAGCGGACCTGGTATTCTGAAAAGAAGCTGTGCAAAAATGATATTGCCGCGCTGCTCATCTGCCTGTTATTGCTGCTTGTCTCGATTACCGTCACTGTTTTCATCAATCATTCGCGGTTTTATAATCCATTTCGTTGACTTGTTGATTCAGGTGTGCAATAATGAAAAAAAAGTTCTCGGAGGTAGAGGGTATGGAAACAAAAAAAATATTTTCATTCAGCACGAAAACGATTGTTGCAACGGCATTGGGCGCAGCTCTGTTCATGGTACTCAGCATGTTTGTGAAAGTACCCACTGGCATTCCCAATACGCAGATTCAGACGAGCTATGGCGTATGCGCCTTCTTTGCTGCACTATTCGGACCGATCGCGGGTGCGCTGAGCGCATTGATCGGACATGCGCTCAGCGACGGCGCGCAGTATGGCTCTCCATGGTGGAGCTGGGTAATTGCCAGCGGCGTATCGGGCTTTTTCTATGGGATTGCTTATCCGAGGTTAAAGGTCGACGAGGGCATCTTCACCGGAAAGGATATCGCGGTATTCAACATCATTCAGGTCATCGGCAATGCCATCGCCTGGATCGTGGTAGCTCCGCTGCTTGACATCTTTATTTATGCCGAGCCTGCCAATCTCGTATTTACGCAGGGCGTCGTAGCCGCAATCAGCAACGCCGTTTCTGTCGGAGTGATCGGAACGCTTCTGCTGTTCATCTATTCAAAGACGCGCAGCCAGAAGGGCAGCCTTTCCAAGGAAGATTAATAAAGAAAATTAAAAAGTAAGGCCGACGGCGCACGGGAAAGAACTTTCCTGTGCGTCTTTTTGTTATTTTGAATAATCCTAAAGAAAATGCACCAAAACATAAAAAATAACACTTTTTTCGATGCACGAAATGTTATACTAATAGTAGGGAAGTGTTTCGTTTGGAGGAAATGCGGATATGGAACAAGAGTCATGGATATGGAATAAAGTGAAGATGGTGCTGCTTATGGTCGGCACGCTATTGCTTGGCGGCTGCGGTTCTGTGGCAGCGGAGGAGGTACCGGTTTTGACGGCGTCTTTACCGGGAGAGCGGGTGCGTCAGGCGCAAGCAATGGAGGAATTTTCTCCCGCATGGCAGCGGGACGCTGAGCCGGTGACGCTGAACTGGTATGTAAATTTCTCATGGTATACAACACCATGGGGAAAGAATCTTATTTCAAAGACGATCACGGAGGAGACGGGCGTGAACGTTAGGTTTATCACGCCGTCCGGTAACGAGACGGAAAAGTTGAATTCGTTGATTGCCTCCAACACGCTGCCGGATCTGATTACACTCGAATGGTCGGAACCGGCTGTCGGCGAGATGGTGGACAAGGGGCTGGTTTATGCACTCGATGCGCTTGCGGACGATTACGACTTGTACTGGTATCAGGTCGCTGATGATATGTCGGTGGACTGGTATACGCAGCCGGACGGGCATCTTTATGTGTATCCGAACTGTTCTCTTACGCCCAGAGATTTTAAGGAGCATGACAACATTGCGGCAAATCAAACCTTTCTTGTAAGAAAGGACATTTACGAAGCAATCGGACGCCCTGACATGACAACACCGGAGGGCTTTGTCACGGCGGTGAAAGCAGCGGCGGAGCAGTTTCCGGAAGTGGACGAAAAGCCGTTGATCCCAATCGGAGCGCATGAATTTACCGGCTACGGCAATAAATCATTTGATGAATTTCTGGCCGATTTTCTGGCAATCCCATATGAAAAAGACGGATCCTATTATGACCGGTATATGGATGAAGAGCTGATCCGGTGGCTGAAGGTGTTCCGCGAGCTGTCTGAGGAAGGGTATCTGAAGGAGGATATTTTTATCGATAAACGGGCGCAGATGGAAGAAAAGATTGCGGAGGGGCGATACTTCTGCATGCTGTACCAGCGTACGGATCTGACGACGCAGGAAAAGTTGCTGTATGAAAAAACCCTGACTCCGTTTACATAGCAATCGACGGACCCAAAAATTCAGACGGGGAGGATCACACGCTTCCCTGTACAGGGATTAACGGGTGGACGGTCACGCTCATTTCCAAAAACTGCGAGTACCCGGATCGGGCGATCGCACTCTGCTCGTATTTGATGAGCCGGCACGGGCAGCAGATCATCTGGCTTGGTATTGAGGGAGAGACATGGGACTATGTAAACGGTGTGGAGACGATGCATGCGGATGTGGAAACGCTTATGAACCCGCCCGGAGTTTGATTTAATTTACGGCGCGGATACGGCTTACTGGATGCTGATGGACAATGCGATGGCGCTTGATTGGGCAAAACCGCTTGCAGAGCCGCTTGGACAGATGCAGCAGTGGACGTATCCCTATGTAATTTCCGCCTCGCAGTATAATGTTTCCCTGCCGGCAGGCGGCAGGGAGGCTCAAATGAAGTTGGATATTGACCGGGAATGGGGGCAGGTGCTGCCAAAGCTGTTGCTTGCGGAAAGCGAGGTCGAGTTTGACCGGATACTTGAGGAATACAGAAATAAGCGCATAAGTCTCGGAATCGATGCGGTGCTGGCGATGAGGACCGAGCTCATGAACGAGGCAAAGGAAAAGCTCGAAATACAATAATGAGAAAGCGAAGAAAATAGGAAGGGAAGGGGAAACGCAATGCGGAGAATCAAAAACTGGCTGCTTTCCTTAAAATTAAATCAAAAAATCTCCCTGCTTATTGTAGGGGCATTATTTTTGCCGATTATATTTTTCATGCTGCTCCTATTTTCCAATATGAAGACTACATCGATGAATGAAACGAGTAAGATGGTGGAATATGAGCTGGCAAAGAGCGTGCATACGATCGAACAGAATGTAGAAATGTGCAGCCTGTCCACACAAGTCATCCGCAACAGTCAGCTTTTGAATGATTACTTGAAGCGTTTTCATCGAAATCAAGAACTGGAAACGAAGGAGCTGCTTTCGTTTTATAATACAGAAATTAAAAATATCGAAAAAATCGTTAATTCCAATCCTTATTTATATCAGATACGTATTTATGTCGATTCGGATACGATGAAGGAAATGATGCCTCTTTTATATAATAGGGAGCGAATGCAAACGCTGTCCTGGGCGCAGGAGGGGAAGCTTCAGTCCGGTGTATGGCATCTGGATTATAAGGATAACTTGTTTCCGCAATATGTGCTGAATCAGACCGAGCACATCGTCTCGCTCGTTACAATTTTGTCCGATACGGACAACGGTGATTATGCGGTGGCCGAGGTGGCGACGGCAATGGAGACGATGTTTCCGGATATTTACGATTCTGATAGGGATCGGTGGATGTGCTTTGTTGACGCGGACGGAGTTTTTTATTATAACGAAAGCAGGGAAGAGGAATGGCTGCAGGCGGGAAAAGAGATTTTTGCGGAAAGGAGTCCAAAGGGGCTGACCCAGGAAGGCTGTTATGAAAAGGTCAAATCGGGCGGTAAAAGCTATGTTGTTGGAATCGAACCGGTAAAAGTACTCAATGGCCATCTGCTAAAGCTCGTCTCTTTAAAAGGAGAAGAGCGCGAGTTTGCTGTTTACAGCAATTTGTTTTTGTTGATGCTTGTTATGATTTTAAGTATTCTAATCTTTTTTTTCCACGGCATTGTCAACAAAATCCTCAAACAATTTTATGATATTACGGGAGTCATGCATCAGGTGCAGCAGGGAGACATGGAAGTGCGCGTTTCAGGCTGCAGAAGGGATGAAATTGGGACGCTTGGCAGAGACTTAAATGAGATGCTTGACCGCATTCAAAAGCTGATGGAAGAGAATGTAAACCGAGAAGTTCTGATAAAGGATTCCCAGATACGTGCGCTGCAGAACCAGATTAACGCCCATTTTATATATAATGTTTTGGAATCCATTAAAATGATGGCAGAGATTGATGAGAAATATGAAATATCGGATGCCGTAACGTCACTCGGGAAACTGCTGCGTTACAGCATGCGCTGGAAATCGCAGACGGTCACGGTAGAGGATGAGGTGGAATACATCAGAAATTATTTGGCGCTGATCAACCTGCGCTTTGATTATGAGATTTATCTTTCGATCAACATGCCCGAAACGATGTGGCGGCAGAAAATACCGAAAATGTCCCTGCAGCCGATCATTGAAAACGCGATCAACCACGGAGTGGAGGAAATTGCAGAAAATACGAGCATCTACATGAAGGGCGTTATAGAAGGCAGCATGTGCATGATTAAAATCACCGATGCAGGAAAAGGAATGTCCAAAGAACAGACGGAGGCGCTGCGCAGTAAAATTAACGGAGGCCTGGATGTCTGCGGGGGCGAGGGCAACGGCATTGGTCTTAAAAATGTGCAGGACCGGATCCGGATCAGCTTCGGCAAGGGATATGGGCTGGAAATCGCTTCCGAGGAGGGCTGCTATACACAGGTGATCGTCAAGATCCCATATGAGACAGAGGAGGGATAAGATGGAAAGACTGATGATTGTAGAGGACGAAAAGCTGATCAGGCAGGGCCTGCGGGCGATGGCGAAGCGAAGCGGCATTTCTGTCGGGGAGATCGTCGAATGCAGAAACGGGCTGGAGGCGCTTGCCTGCATCCAACAAAAACCGGCGCAGGTCGTCATTACAGATATCAAAATGCCGAAAATGGACGGGATCACCCTTGTAAAGGAGCTGCAAAAGCTGCAGGACGTTCCGAAGGTCGTCGTCGTGAGCGGCTATGATGATTTTTCGTATGCGGTGGAGCTGCTTCGGTGCGGCGCGCGGGAATATCTGTTAAAGCCGATCAAGCGCGGTGAGATCGCGGCGATCCTGAAACGGCTTGATCAGGAAATAGAGGAGGAGCAGCTTCAAAATAAGGAGAACGTCATGGCGGCGTATGAGCAGATTCGACATGTGCTGCTGAGCGGTGATTTGGGAGACGAGGAGCTGAACATTATCCAGCGTCAGGTGGAAGATTGTGTCGGTGACATGTCCTATGTGATCGTCTGCACGTCTTATTTTGTAAATAAAAAAATTATTTCGCAGGATGCGGCTTTTTTCAAAATATCGGCGGTCACCATCTGCTGTTTTTAAGGCCCGGAGCCGCTACAAAATTTTTAGAGGAGCATGTGCAGGAGGAATATGTTGGTATTAGCTCTGTTGGGACACAGCTTGTCCAGATCAGGGGGCTGTATGAGGAGGCAGTGAGGGAACGGGGGGCGCTTTAGAGGAAGGCTCCACGCTAAGAGAGGAAACGCTGTATTTTGCAGGTCAGCAGTGGGGAACGATCAATGATTGGAATCCGTTGAGCGCAAATTCCAACAACGCAATGGGAATTAACCAGAATAACTATTCCCGCATCCTGATTTATGAAACGTTGTTTATGTATAATACACTTGACGGCGAAATGTATCCGCTCCTTGCGACAGACTGGGCATGGAATGATAACATGACAGAAATGACAATTCATATGAATCCGGATGCTAAATGGGATGACGGTACTCCTGTAACAGCACAGGATGTCGCATATACCTTTGAATGCCATAAGAAATATGAATCTGCAAAGGGCTCAGATTACGGTGCATACATCGATATAATCGAAGCTGCGGATGACGCAACCGTTGTGATCAAGGCGGTTTTAGACGATGCGGGAGCACCGGTCAATCCGCTGAAGGTGAAGGAATACGTTCCGCATATTTATGTCATGCAGAAAGCCTATCTGGAAAAAGTGGAAGAGCGTAACGGCTCCGATGCGGAGAAGGTAAAGCAGGATGTGATGGAAGACCTGGTTGCCTCAGGCCCTTATAAGCCGTATTATAACGATGACCAGAAAATCGTATTAATCAGGGATGATAACTACTGGGGACAGGAGCTGTTCGGTGGGCTTGCCGCTCCAAAGTATATCGCCCATGTGCTCTATGCGGATAACGCAGCGGGACAGGTTGCTCTGGCAGCAGGCGAGGTTGATGTATGTCAGCAGTTTATCACCGATGTTCAAAA
>CAZBRY010000101.1:0-8839 GCA_964494285.1 uncultured Lachnospiraceae bacterium | reverse complement strand
TTTATGCAAAGAAGGGGGCGAATGATGTTGTTCCTTACCGGTGCCATACCACCCAAACCTCTCAGACCGCTGCCCCTGATCATATGAAACAGCACGGTTTCCGCCTGATCGCCTCTGTGATGTGCAACCGCGATTTTCGCCTGTGGGCAGGAATCCGCCGCTCTTTTAAACGCGCAATATCTCGCGAGTCTCCCTGCCTCCTCCAAAGAAAGCTTTTCATTCTTTGCTTTAGCCGGCACATCCTCTTCAAACAATCGAAACGGAATCGAAAGTGTCTCACAAAGCTCCCTCACAAAGCGAGCGTCCTGTCTGGAAGCTTCCCCACGGATTCCATGTTCTACATGCACTGCCAAAAGGGTAAATGGCAGGCGTTCCTGCATTTCTTTTAGCATAAAGAGAAGGCAGACAGAATCTGCCCCTCCCGATACACCGACAACAACCGTATCCCCGCTTTCAATCATTTTATGCTGTAAAATAAATTTCCATACCGTTTCCGTTAATTTGTGGGAATCATCCATTTCTTCTCCATCTTTCTGTGCTTTTCTTCTCTTTCAATATACATGATTGTCTATAAAAAAAGCAAGGGGTGATACTATTTTTTCCATATTCCGATCACAAGCACAGACATATCATCCCTAACGGGCTCTCCGCTAATATGGATTACTTTATTCAAAATTCTTCTTGACATTTCTTTCGGATTTGTAATTTTCGTTCTGTTCAGGATCTTGGCAATAATCTCCTCCGCATTTTTGTCGGAAAGCTGATCAAGCACCCCATCGGAAACCATCACAACATAATCCCCATCATAGAGCTTGATCGTCTCCGCGTCATAGTCAAGCTTATGAAAAACACCGAGCGGCAGAGACGTCGAGGCAATCGTTTCCACCTTAGATTCTCTCTTAATAAACGTGGTCGAGGCACCAATTTTTAAAATGTTGCAGACTCCTTCATAAAGGTTCAGATCACAAATATCGATACTGGAAAGCATCTGCTCATTGGATCGCGCGACAATTGCCGTATTTATCATCTGCACAGCGGCTTCCTTCGTAAAACCCGCCTCCACATAATGCTCAAACATCTCGATGACCTCTTCGCTCTCCCTGCATGCCTGCTCCCCGCTTCCCATGCCATCGGACAGGCTGGCAACTATTCTCCCGACTCCCAGATTCGTGAAGGAATAATTGTCGCCCGAAACAGTCTCCTCCCTCTTAGTCGCCCGCGCAACCCCCGTTAGAACGCGATATTTTGCATCCTCCTCAAAAAAAACTGTCGCATAATCACTATAAATCTTGTCAACGCTTTCACAGGAAGGAATCATGTGTCTCCTGCATATCTTAGAAATAAGCCTCGCAATTTCAGTCGTAGCAACATCCTGTCCTCGCTCCACCTTCACGGTCATATATACCTCAAGCCGTCGTTCCTTTTTTTCTACAACAAGAATGTTTTTTGCAATCATCCCTTCGGCCTTCAGCCGCCTCTGTATTTTTTCCTCAAGCTTGTCCCCCACGTCAACAACATCATAAATTTCCTCTGCAACCTCGGAAATAATCTGCGCCATTTCATTCAGCTGTCCGGCAAGCACAACCCTGTTCTCTTTGATTTTACTTTTCCAAATAAGTTCAGTTCGGTCTCCGGTATCATCCGGTGTGGATACTTCCTCCTCAAGTCCCGAAAATGTACCGGCCAGATTACGGAATGACTCTGCATAAGCGAGCAGCTTCCCCCTTCCCGGTCCGTTTAAAATAAGCTCTTCCTTGCAGTTGTTACCGATTCGCATTTTTCTTGTTCCAAGCACAAAATGCAAAACCCCTCCTAACAGATAGGCTCCGCTAATGACAAATGCCGCCTCCAAAGCCCCTTTGATTAGAGCGTCGGCATCTGTCAGCATCAAAAGCCACGTAGAAGCATCCATTAGAAACAAAGAAATGCCGGCTATCAAGTACCCTTTCCATTTCTTGCAAATCCTTCCATTCCTCTCAAACAAATCCACACACACCATTGTAATAATCATTGGTACCGCGTATCGAAATACCTGTTCAAGCGGCAACGCCAGCATCATCGCCGCAACAAGCATCGGGCACAGAAGCAGTCTCATTGCCTTTTCCATATACATGGCCGCAAAGAAAATCAATCCAAACGGATTCACCCCATACACGCTCCCACAGGACACTACAAATCCCAACGCGCAAATAATTAATTGCTTTACTTTCCCTCTTTTCATCTTTCTACCCTCCGAGTTCAGACTTCAAAGGGAATTATAGAGAACGAATTTCAAAATGTTTGTCAAATGATTTCCCGAAAAATTAAAATCGTCTGACAAATTGTTTTCGATTTGTATGTCCAAGGGATTTCGAGGCGGGTCATGAAATTTAAGAACCTGAAAAGCACAGGCAGGCATCCCCGACTGTGCTTTTATTCTTACTTTCCATCCTCAGATTCAAAAATAATCTCATCCTCATAGACAAGACCAAGCTTGTCTTTTGCTACTTCCTCCACATACTTTGCCGTCTTTGTATATTTCTCATATTCGACCAGATCTTCTGCCCGTTCCTCTTCGGCAACAATCTGCTCCTGCAGCACAGCTTCCTTTTTCGCATATGTTTCCTGCTTTGCACTAAGCTCTGTACTCTTGACCATAATCACGGCGAACAACATAATTACAACAATCGTAACACAGATCATGCCAAGTCTGTTTTGTCGTTTCTTTCGAAACGCAACCCGTCTAGCCATAAAATCTCCCCTTATGATATACCTGGTCGCCATAAATACAGCAACTCGCATGATGTAGACGACCCCTTATCGTTTACATAATGTTATTATAAATAATTTTGCCCTGCGCGTCAACCTGTTTTTCACATATCTGGCTCCTTTCCCACTTTTTCTGGCAGCAAAGGCTCCCCCCTTCTTCAGCTTTCCATATAGAAAACGCAGTGGCTTTAGGGCGACTGTCAAAGCCTTGATCAGAACGCCCAAAAGAAACTTAAGCAACTTAGAAATATACTTCACATAGGGTCTGCTCAAGGTCTTACAATACAATAGCATACCTGCGACATTTGCCGCGATTGCAAACCAGCGCAGAGTTCCGCTGTTTTCCTTGATAAACATCTCAAATATCTTCAGGCAGCAAATAAACCAAAAGAAAAAGTCTTCCATGGCAATCCAGAATACACCATGTCGGAATACTCTTCTAAAAATGCGGATTGTGTCATAAAGCATGGCAATCATAGCGCCAAGCAGCATCGCCCGCAGGAAAAAATCCAGCTCTTTGATGATATTCGGACTCATTTTTCCATCCTTACTTAAATAATTTGCTTAAAAAAGATTCACCTTGTTTGGAAAAGCCCGTAATCTCAGAATAGGTAAAGCTGTCCAGTTTTCCTTCGACATCAATTTCCCCCTTATCCAGCGTCAGCCTGTTTACATGCAAATCCTGACCCTTAATCATCAGCATTCCCTGCTCTGTCTCAAGCAGTATCTCTGCAATGTCGAATGACAGTACATCCGTCACACCGGTAATATTACATGTCCTTCTATTTGCAATCACTAATTTATGCGCCTGCTGCCGGTTTAGTTCCTCCAAATAAAAACCTCCCTATCCTATTCTATGAGGCATGCCAAATCGCCGTGCCACACTTAAATATATTAGGGAGCCTTTTATTTTATACATATTTGAACATCTCTTTTGCTTCTTCTTTTTTCACGGTCTCTTTTACAGTTAGAATTTCCACCTTTACCGGCTTATTGCCAAACTGAATCTCCAGAACATCACCTGCCTTTACCTCCGCCGATGCCTTCGCCGGACGCCCGTTAATTGTCACTCTCCCTGCGTCACACGCTTCATTAGCAATCGTTCTTCTTTTAATAATCCTGGATACTTTTAAATACTTGTCAAGTCTCATTACAATTCCTCCCATTTATTAAAAGTGTCATGAACACTTTTTTGCACCGCGCATAGGCAATATCGCTGCTATATATTAAAACAGAGGACCACAAGGCCCTCTGTCTCTAAATAGTAATCAACTCTATCTTACTTGTTTACTAAATCCTTTAAAGCCTTACCGGCCTTGAATTTAGGAGCCTTTGATGCAGGAATTTTCATAACTGCGCCACTCTGAGGATTTCTTCCCTCTCTTGCTGCTCTAGCTGATACTTCAAATGTACCAAATCCAACTAACTGAACCTTTCCGCCGTTGTTTAATTCTTTAGCAACAACATCCGTAAATGCTTTAAGAGCCTTTTCTGCATCTTTCTTTGATAATCCAGCCTGATCAGCCATAGCTGCAACTAATTCTGTTTTGTTCATGACGAACTCCTCCTCTATTCTGAGTATGTTTTTGACGTCAAATCAACGCCTATCACTATTTATAAACTTTTTTACTCAATTTGTCAAGGAATATTTGCCCGTTTTCCTTGATTTTCTGCCATTTTTCATTCTGTTGATTACATAATATCAAATTCATTATATTATGTTAATATACTTGCCCTTCATAATGCCTGATCATATCCTCAAGACCATCTGACAGCAGTTGTTCGGCATAAAGCTTTCGCTTGGAAGTGATGCCCGCCAGCGCCAGTAAAATCCGTGTCAGGTGCTTCTCCTCTAAAAATTTTTCCTCTTCCTTTTTCCAAACATTATTCGTCTCATCAAAGTCCTCGGACAGATAGCCTCCCTTTAATTCCCCACAAAGCCGTATGATCTCATCAAGGGAAGCAACCGCTTCTTTCTGTGGCTCATACTGCCGGTCTATCTTTTTCAGTACTTTTTCTGCACGCCGCAGAGCCGGAAGCTCTATCGGAACCTCCCGCAGCGGATTTTCGATCCACTCCTTCCCCTCCTTCTCCCTTTTCTTAATGTCCTCCCAATTATTCAGCACCTTCTCGGAGGTGTCTGCCCGAGTCGTTCCAAACACGTGCGGATGTCGACGAATCATTTTTTCACTGACCACAGTCAGCACATCACCTATGTCAAATAGGCCCTCTTCCTTTGCAATCTCCGCATGCATTACTACCTGCAGCAGCACGTCCCCCAGCTCCTCAATCATATTTTCAGGGTTATTGGTCTCTTCTAATATTCGAATAGAGGAAACCAGTTCTGCCGCCTCCTCCATCATGCATGGCCGTAGCGAGGCATGCGTCTGCTCCCTGTCCCATGGACAGCCGTCCTTTGCACGCAGCCTAGCAATAATAGTACAAAATTCATCAAATGTATTGGTTTTACTCATTGCGTTTTACCGGCGGCGCTTTTTGCGATCGCATTCACAAATGCTTCTATTTCTTCTTCCTGATCTTCTCTTGCCGAAGAAGTCAGAGTGATCATTTCTTCTAAAATCGTCATGTCCTTGCAGCCCTCGAGAATCTCCCGCATCAGTTTTCCACTCGCGGGCGCCCACGAACCATTTTGAATCAATCCGACCGTACGGTTCTGAATATTGTGGGATTTTAAGTCTCTCAGCAATTCTTCCATGCTCACAAAAATGCCGGCATTGTACGTCGAGGAAGCAAAGACCAGATGGCTGTACCGAAAAGCTGCCGATATCATATCGGAAGGTGTATCAACCGATACATCGAACATCACGGTCTTAATTCCCCTATCCTGCAGTCTGCAGGAAACAATATCAGCCATATTCTCCGTATTCCCATAAATAGATGCATACGCAATCAAAACACCCGTTTCCTCCGGGATATAACGGCTCCATTGATCATATTTGTCTGTATAAAAGGAAAAATCCTTTCTCCACACAAAACCATGCAGCGGACATACCATTTCGATCTCCAGACCCTGCAGTTTTTTTAGCAGACTTTGCACCTGCATCCCATATTTTCCAATAATATTGGCATAATAGCGGCGTGCCTCGCCCAGATAGTCCTGTTCAAACTCCACTTCATCCGCAAAAATAGCCCCGTTGATTGCTCCAAATGTTCCAAAGGCATCCGCCGAAAAAAGGACTTTGTCCGTCTCATTATAACTTACCATGACCTCCGGCCAGTGCACCATCGGCGCCATCAAAAAACGAAATGTGCATCTGCCTGTACTCAGTGTATCGTTTTCCTTGACGAGATGAATCGGAAACTCTCTATGAAAAAAATTTTTCAGCATTGTCTCGGTCTTTGAATTACATACAATCACCGCCTCCGGGTAACGAGCCATCAGATCGTCAAGTGTCGCAGAGTGATCCGGCTCCATATGATGAATGAACACGTAATCTAGCTTTCTTCCATTTAACTCATGTTCCACATTTTCAAAAAAAACCTTGCCTATTGCTTTGTCCACCGTATCAAACAAAACTGTTTTCTCATCCAGCAAAAGATAAGAATTATAGGACACGCCACGCGGAACAGAATACACCCCCTCAAAAAGGGAAAGTCTGCGGTCATTTCCCCCTATCCATGATAAATCCCTGCCTACTTTTCTTACACAGTACATGTATTTCACTCCTTTTGATTTCTCGGGTTCCCTATAACTTCAAGGGAGCCTGACTGCTGTCAAGCTCCCCTGCTGTATCAGCCTCTAGATGCTAATTCTTTTAATCGATCATACTTTCTTTTCGCATTTTGTTCTGCAATTCCAAACAATTCCGCCGCCCTTTCCGGATTGGATTTTACTAAGGAGCTATAACGAACCTCTCCCTTAATGAACTCCTGATATTCCATCTTTGGTGCCTGAGAGTCGAGTTGGAACGGATTCTTCTCCTGATCTCTCAGTCTCGGATCAAATCGGAACAAATGCCAGTATCCGCTTTCAACAGCCTTCTTTTCCTCTGTCTGCGAATAGGTCATACCGCCCTTGATCCCATGCAGGATACATGGCGCATATGCGATAATGATAGAAGGTCCGTGGTAGTTCTCGGCCTCACTGAAGGCCTTTACACACTGGAGGTTATTCGCTCCCATGGAAACCTGAGCCACGTAGACATCCTCATAACTCATCGCAATCGCCGCAAGGTCTTTCTTCTTTAACGACTTACCGCCGGCCGCAAACTGTGCTGTCGCACCAATCTGCGTTGATTTGGATGCCTGACCGCCGGTGTTGGAATATACCTCCGTATCCAGCACTAAAATATTTACATCCGCACCGGAAGCAAATACATGATCAAGTCCTGAAAATCCAATATCGTATGCCCAGCCGTCACCGCCGATGATCCACTGTGACTTTTTGGACAGGACCTCTTTATTTTTTAATATATCCGCAATCAAAGCCTTTACCTCTGGATCTTCTGTCGAAGCGCTCTCCAACAGACCCACTAATGCATCTGTTGCCTTCGCATTTTCCTTTCCGTCTAGGAACGTATCGAGATATGCGTGGCAAGCAGTTGCTAAATCTTCACTTACCCCTTGATCCATCAGCTTATTTACCAGCGCGGAAACAGAATCCCTGCGGACGCTCTGAGCCAGTTTCATCCCGTAACCGAATTCCGCATTGTCCTCAAACAGTGAATTCGCCCATGCGGGACCTCTGCCGTTGTTATTTGCAGTATACGGCGTGGACGGAGAAGAATTGCCCCAAATAGAGGAGCATCCGGTCGCATTTGCAATCATCAGGCGCTCGCCAAATAGGTGTGTCACCAACTTAGCATAAGGTGTCTCTCCACATCCCGCACAGGCTCCCGAGAACTCTAACAACGGTTTCTTAAACTGACTTCCCTTTACGGATTCGAGCTTAAACTTTTCAAATAATTGAGGTTTTTCAGGAAGCGTCTTGCACCAGTCAAATACCTTCTGCTGGCTTTCATCCACTTCCTCATGCGGCGTCATAACCAATGCCTTGTTTCCCTGTTTGCCCGGACAGACATTGACACAGGAACCGCAGCCCATACAATCCTCTGTAGAAATAATCGTACCGAAGGACAGCCCTTCAAATCCTAACATCGGTGAGGTTGCGGTGCCTTCCGGCGCTGCAGCCTTTTCCTCCGCTGTCAGCGTAATTGGCCTGATTACGCCATGCGGGCATACAAACGCACACTGGTTACACTGTACACAGTTTTCAGGAATCCATACCGGCACATCGACTGCCGTTCCTCTGCGCTCAAATGCAGAAGTTCCCGAAGGTGAACTGCCGTCCACATATCCCACAAATGCAGAAACCGGAAGCTGATCTCCCTCCTGCATGCCGACTGCAATCTGTATCTTATTCGCAAAGTCTACGACCTCTTTACTGTTCTTGCTGCGGCCATCCCTATTTTGTTCGGGAACCGGAACAACCAGCACTTGAGGCTCACAATTTTTCCATGACTCCGGCACCTTTATCTCTGCCACTTCAGAAGCGCCCTTTTCGATTGCCGCATAATTCATACGGACAATTTCCTCGCCCTTGCGCTCATAAGTCTTCTTTGCGGCATCTTTCATGTAAGTAATCGCTTCGTCCACAGGGATAACGTTTGCCAGCTTAAAGAATGCAGCCTGCAGCACGGTGTTAATTCTGCCGCCCAATCCAATATCTCTGCCGATTTTGATACCATTAATCAAATAGAAATGAATATTGTGATCGGCTATATATTTCTTTACCTGTCCCGGAAGATGCTCATCCAGTTCCTTTTCATCCCATATGCAATTCAGGAGAAACGTTCCGCCATCCTTCAGATCCTGCACCATATTGTATTTATGAATATAGGACGGGTTATGGCATGCTACAAAATCCGCTTTACTAATCAGATAAGTCGAACGTATTTTTTCCTTTCCGAAACGGAGATGGGAAATCGTAACGCCGCCTGATTTCTTAGAGTCGTAGGCAAAATATGCCTGCGCATACAAATCAGTATTGTCACCGATGATTTTAATGGAGTTTTTGTTAGCACCTACGGTACCGTCTGCGCCAAGTCCCCAGAATTTACAGCTGATCATT
>CAZBRY010000100.1:2613-8878 GCA_964494285.1 uncultured Lachnospiraceae bacterium | reverse complement strand
CAGCAGTTCTTCAATCACATCGACAACAACTTCCTTCTCGCAGAGAATCTCGAATTCCATCGCAATTTCCTCTGCCTGCTCGAAGCTGATTTCCTGATTAACCGTCAAGACCTTACCTTGTAAAAACAGCTTTTTTACAATTATGGAAGGCTGAATTTTCATTTTCTCCGCAAGCTCTTTGAGTGTGAGTACTTCCGGAAGAATAATAACTTTGATCTTTTCTTCTTCCTTAACGGCTGCCTTTCTTTCTTGCGGCCGTTCAAGCCTCGCAACCTTAGCGCCTTTTACAGTCTTGCCGCCTCTGAAACCGTCCTCCGTAGAGAACGTATGCTCTTTCTTACGCTTATCCTGATTCTGTCTGCGCTTCTCCTGCTCGTCGCGATGCTTCTCCTGTTCTTTTGCCGTCTCTTTCGCGTCCGGTGTAAAGCCAGAGCCGGTCCTGCCGCCGCTCTGGAAGCCTCTGTTTCCCTGGCCGTCGCGGCTCTGATATTGACCGCTCCTGTTGCCCTGACCGTCACGGCTCTGATACTGGCCGCCCCGATTATTCTGACTGTATGGCTGACCGGGTCTTGCACCTTGGCCGTCGCGGCTCTGGTATTGACCGCCTCGATTATTTTGACCATAAGGCTGACCGGATCTTGCTCCCTGTCCGTCACGACTCTGGTACTGGCCGCTCCGGTTGTTCTGATTGTAAGGTTGACTGGGTCTTGCTCCCTGTCCGTCACGGCTCTGGTACTGACCGCTCCTGTTACCCTGGCCATCGCGGTTTTGATACTGACCGTCTCGATTTCCTTGATACGGCTGCCTTACCCGTTCTCCCGTCTGGTCTCGATATCCTTCCGTTCTCCGATTATCGTAACCGCGATTACCGCCAACCCCAGCAGGATTGTTACTCCTTTGTACGTTCGTTTTGACAGTTTGATTGCCCTCTTGAGTTTGTGTACGAACCTGTCTATTTTGATCGCCTCCTGTACTCTGCGCACTTCCTGCGGGTCTGCTCGTCGGCTGCGCTGCCGGTCTGCTTATCGGCTGCTCAGTCGGCACCGAAGGTCTTGTCGGCGCCTGCTGTGTTCTTATATTCTGCTGGCTGCCGGGCCTTGCCGGCGCTCCCGTCATCACGCGCTGTCCAAAACCGGTATTGTTCCTTCCCGGCTGCTGACTGTTATGCGGATTGCTTACAAAAATAATATTCGATTTCTTCTTTTTTACCATATCACCTGCGGGTTTTTGCTCCATGCTCTTTGGCGCATGTGCCTGTGCCGATTTTTCCGCAGAACCTGCGGCCGGCTGCACAACAGGCTTCGGCGCTGCTTCTGTCGTTTTGGTCATGGAAGGCTTCGGCTTGCCGATCTGTTTTTTGATCGCTGCAATCTGGTCTTCCTCCAAAGAGGAGGATGCCGTCTTGCCTTCTACTCCTGCTTTCTCCAAATAGGTGATAATATCTTTACTTGTTTTATCTATTTCTTTTGCTAACTCATGCACTCTCATTTTTGCCATTCTTTGCTACCTCCGTCGATTTTACTCATAATCTCATTTGCCAAGCCCTCATTCGTTACCGAAAGCGACGCCCGCATTTCTTTTCCGATTGCATGCCCGAGACTGTCCTTTGTTCCGTAAATCCGAATTGGAACTCTATAAAATTCACACATATTCTGAAACTGTTTTTTCGTATTTACCGAAGCATCCTCCGCTACAATCACCATACAGGCTTTCCTAGACTTCACCGTAGTCTCTGTCATAAACTCACCGCTTGCCACGCCGTGTGCGCGCTGTGCCATTCCGACAAGCTGTAATACTTTATCAGGCTTCACCTTCATCAAACTCCTTTTCCAGACTTTCCATGACTTCCTTTGGAATGTTTGTCTTTAATGAACGTTCCAGTCCCCTCTGCTTCAGAGCCCGCTCCAAGCATTCTCTTTTCATGCATAGATAGGCACCTCTGCCATTCTTCTTTCCCGTCTTATCCAAAACAATTTCGTCCTCCGCCGTCTTGATGACACGCATCATTTCCTTTTTGCTCTTCATCTCACCGCAACCGACGCACTGCCTGAGCGGAACCTTTTTTGCCATTAAAAACACCTCATTTCCATTAAAAAATCCTATTCCTCCGTCTGCTGGACTTCGCCACTTTCTGAATACTCGCCTTCGTAGCCTTCTCCCTCGCTTGATTCCTCATAGGAGCCATCTTCGTAGAAGCCTTCTTCATAAGACTCCTCCTCGTAATCCTCCTCATCGTCATCGTAATAATCTTCCAATCTGAAGCCGGGCGCATCCTTTGCCTGCGTCTCGCTCTTAATGTCAATCTTGAAGCCGGTCAGCCTTGCTGCAAGCCTTGCATTCTGGCCTTCCTTGCCGATCGCAAGGGAAAGCTGTGTGTCCGGCACGACGACTTTCGCCATCTTTTCATCTCCGTCGGCAATGACAAATACAACCTTTGCCGGTGAAAGTGCATTCTCAATCAGAATACCCGGATTTTCGTTCCAATTGACAATATCAATTTTTTCTCCATGCAGCTCATCGACAATCGCATTGACCCTCGCGCCGTTCATACCGACACAGGCACCGACCGGATCAACATCAGGATTATGGGACCATACCGCAATCTTCGTTCTGCTTCCGGCTTCTCTTGCGATCGCCTTGATTTCTACTGTGCCGTCATGTACCTCCGTCACCTCGGATTCAAACAGGCGCTTTACAAGCTCCGGATGAGTACGGCTTACAAGAATTTTCGGACCCTTTGTCGTATCCTTCACTTCAAGAATGTAAACCTTCACTCGTTCTGTCGGTCTTAAATTCTCCGTCTTCACCTGCTCATTTTCGGATAGCAGCGCATCCGCTTTTCCAAGATCAATGCTGATGTTCTTTCCTACATATCGCTGTACGACGCCTGTCACGACATCCTTTTCTTTTCCATAAAATTGGTTATAGAGAACGGTTCTTTCCTCTTCTCTGATTTTCTGCAAAATAACATTTTTTGCGTTCTGTGTTGCAATCCTGCCAAATTCCTTTGATTTAATGTCAATCTCGACAGTTTCACCAACCTTTGTCTTGCTGTCTATCTGCTTTGCATCGGCGAGACTGATTTCCAATACCGGATCCTCCGCCTCTTCCACTACGGTCTTTTCCGCATAGACTCTGAAATCACAAGTTTCCCTGTTGATCTCTACCTTTACATTGTCCGATTTGCCGAAATGATTCTTGCAGGCTGTGATCAATGAATTTTCAATCGCATCAAACAACGTCTCCTTGCTGATATCCTTCTCTCTTTCCAAAATATCCAGCGCTTCCATCAATTCCTTGTTCATTTCTTAACCTCCTGAATTTCCATGTAAAATTTTTAAAAATCAATTGACAGTTTTACGATCGCTACATCTCCTCTTGCAAAGCTTGTATCCGCATCATTCATTTCTATCGTAATGCTCTCTTTATCAAAGGCTTTTAACAGACCCGTAAATTCCTTTTTGCCGTCTAGCATGCGATATGTGCGCAAATCGACGCTCTTACCAATACATTTCTCAAAATCCTTATCTTTTTTAAGTTGCCTGCCAAGTCCCGGCGAGCTGACCTCTAAAATATAGGCATCCTCTATAAAATCCGTCTCATCCAGTCGGTCGGAAAGCTGTCTGCTCACGGCAACACAGTCATCAATCATAATTCCTCCCGGCTTATCAATATATGCCCGAAGATACCAGTCAGAACCTTCTTTTACATATTCCACATCCCACAGTTCAAACGCATGCTGCTCTAGAATAGGCATCAAAAGCTGCTCCGTCCTGCTTTCATAATTCTCTTTTCTTGACATAAATCCACACCTCTTTTCTCCCCGCCGCTTTTCTTCAAATTTTTCCTTTACACGTAATAAGAGTGGACCGCAAGTCCACTCTTATCATTGAGCATTTATATATCCTGTATATCTTAACACTATCATTTGAAAAATGCAAGCAAAACCTTTGAAAAATGGCATCTTTCATATGGTCTTTCATATTTTCATAAAAAAGTGCTTGCATTTCTATATGAAATAATATAAGATAATCGAGTACGGCTCGTTGGTCAAGCGGTTAAGACGCCGCCCTCTCACGGCGGAAACAGGGGTTCGATTCCCCTACGAGCTGCTGACTGTTTATTTAAACAGCCCAACCCGAGAAATTCTTGAAGCCCTTAATTGGATTTCAAGAATTTTTTCATACTATTTTCCTCTCTATTTCAAAATTTGCTTAGCCAAAATCAAACAAAGACAACTGGTTAGATTCAGGAAGGTCGCCTAACAGCCCGAGTCCGCTCATCGTTTCGATCGCGGTTTTGCTGACCTTGGTGCGTTCCCTGAAATCATCCTTGGAAAGAAACGGCCCGTCCAGCGCAGCCTCTACAACCGCATCTGCTGCTTTGTCTCCCAGTCCTTCGATGCTGCCGATATGAGGCATGATCTTGCCGTCGATGATTTGGCACTCATGTGCTCTCGCACGAAACAAATCAATCGGCATGAACGAAAAGCCTCTCGCGTACATCTCCTGAGTAATTCGCATATCACGTAATACATCCTGTTCCTTTTTCGTCAGGCTGTCAGAACGCTTTTTATAGTCAGCGAGGTAATATTCGAGGCGTTCCTTTCCTTGGCACATGATCTCATAAGAAAAGCCTGTCGCACGGATGCTGAAAAACGCGGCGTAATAAGCAAGCGGATAATTGACCTTATAATACGCAATCCGCCATGCCATCATAACATATGCCGCCGCATGCGCTTTCGGGAACATATATTTAATTTTATTACAAGACCATAGATACCAGTCCGGCACACCGGCCTCCGTCATGGCCTTCTCCCAATCCTCCTTTAGACCCTTCCCCTTCCGCACGGCCTCCATAATCGTAAAGGAAAGGCTGCTCTCTACTCCCATTCCGATTAAATAGGTCATAATATCGTCACGCGTGCAGATTGCTGTGGAAATTGTCGCCCTGCCGTCCTGAATCAGTGTCTGTGCATTGCCCAACCATACATCGGTGCCGTGTGCCAGTCCTGCAATTCTGACCAAATCAGAAAACGAAGTCGGCTTCGTATCGATCAGCATCTGCATGGCAAAGTCGGTACCGAATTCGGGAATGCCTAGCGAGCCGAGCTGACATCCGCCGATATCTGAGGGCATAATACCAAGCGCCTCGGTATTTTTAAATAAGGACATAACCTTAGGATCGTCAAGCGGCACAAGCTGCGGATCCGTTTGTGTCAAATCCTGCAGACGTCTGATCATCGTCGGATCGTCGTGACCGAGAATATCAAGTTTTAACAGGTTGTGATCGATCGAATGGTAATCAAAGTGCGTCGTCACAATATCTGTGGTCATATCGTTTGCCGGATGCTGAATCGGCGTGAAGGAGTCGATTTCCTCGCCGTGCGGAAGCACAATGATACCGCCGGGATGCTGTCCTGTCGTCCTCCGCACACCGGTACAGCCGAGCGTAATTCGGTTGATTTCGCACGGACGCTTGCTGACTCCGCGCTCCTCATAATAATTTTTCACATAGCCATAAGCCGTTTTATCTGCAAGAGTGCCAATCGTGCCTGCACGATATGTCTGCCCAGCGCCAAAAATAACCTCGGTATATTTATGCGCCTTTGACTGATATTCACCGGAGAAGTTTAAGTCAATATCTGGTTCTTTGTCACCCTTAAAGCCGAGAAATGTCTCAAACGGAATATCAAAACCTTCTTTATTCAGTGGTGTCCCGCATTTTGGACACAGCTTGTCCGGCATATCACAGCCCGCTTTCCCCGCATATGTGCGCACATCATCGGAATTAAAATCGGAATAGTGGCATTGAGAACAATAATAATGCGGAGACAGCGGATTCACCTCCGTAATTCCCGCCATCGTCGCAACGAAGGAGGAGCCTACGGAACCTCTGGATCCTACGAGATAGCCATCCTCCATTGATTTCCACACGAGCTTCTGCGCGATGATATACATCACGGCAAACCCGTTCGTAATAATTGAGTGCAGTTCCTTTTCCAAACGCTCCGAGACCCGAGCCGGTAAATCCGTCCCGTAAATTTCATGCGCTCTCCGGTAACAAATATCGCGCAGCGTCTGATCCGAATTTTCAATAATGGGCGCACACTTATCCGGGCGCACCGGTTCAATATAATCGACCATATCCGCAATCAGATTCGTATTCTTTACAACAATCTCATATGCTTTATCATAAGAAAGATACGAAAATTCCTTCATCATCTCCCCTGTCGTACGCAAATACAGCGGTCCCTGCTCATCCG
>CAZBRY010000100.1:0-2603 GCA_964494285.1 uncultured Lachnospiraceae bacterium | reverse complement strand
ACCCTTGCCCGCCATGATGATCCTCCGATACACCTCATCCTCCGGATCCAGGAAATGAGTGTCGCATGTGGCAACGACCGGCTTATGGAATTGCTCCCCAAGCGCAATGATTTTTTTGTTGACCGCAATCAAATCCTCGTCGGAGTGAATATCCCCATACCGCTCCTCTCGTACCATAAATTCATTGTTGCCAAGCGGCTGTATTTCCAAATAATCATAAAAGCCGACGATCCTTGCAATCTCTGCTTCCGGCTTCTCGTGCAGCACCGCCTGATACAACTCGCCCGCCTCACAGGCAGAGCCAATGATCAGCCCCTCCCTATATTGATTCAGTACGCTTTTGGGAATGCGCGGACGCTGATGGTAATATTTTAAGTGCGAAAGCGACACGAGCTTATATAAATTAATCCGCCCCACCTCATTCTTAGCAATCAAGATCACGTGATAGGACATCGCCTTTTTCACCTTTTCCACAGAGGCATCCGCAAGCGCGTTAATCCCTTTCAGCGTTCGAATATTTTTTTCCTTCAGCATTTTAGAAAATTTCACAAAAATCTCCGCTGTCGCGCCGGCATCATCCACTGCTCGATGATGATTTTCCAGTGAGATTTTCAGTGCCTTTGCAACATGATCCAGTTTATATTTGGAAAGCCCCGGCATAAGCACACGCGCCATACCGACCGTATCCGCATAGGTATACCGATCCGTAATGCCCATTTCTTTTGCTTTCTGAATGAGAAAACCCATATCAAACGATGCATTATGCGCAACGAAAACAGCACCTTTAGAAAATTCCAAAAATTTCGGAAGCACTTCATTTAAAAACGGAGCATCTTCCACCATCGCATCGTTGATCCCTGTCAGCTTTTCAATTCGAAATGGGATTGGCTCCTTCGGATTGACAAACGTGGAAAACCGATCGGCAATTTTTCCATTAACGACCTTAACCGCGCCGATTTCAATAATATTATTTTTAATTGGTGAAAAACCTGTCGTCTCTAAATCAAATACGACAAATGTATCGTCGAGCGTCCGCTCCATCGGGTTGACGACAAGTTCCGTCATATCATCGACAAGGTAGCCCTCCATACCATAGAGAATCTTGAAATCCGGGTATTCGCTTTTCAGCTTCTGCATCGTATGAAACGCGTCGGTAAAACCCTGTACAACGCCATGATCCGTAATCGCAATCGCCGGATGTCCCCATTTTGCCGCACGTTTAATAATTGCGCCAACATCACTGACTCCGTCCATATCGCTCATTTTCGTATGGCAGTGGAGTTCAACGCGCTTCTCGACCTCCGTATCCATCCTCGTAGACGTAAAATCTTTTGTTTTTTTAATGCCGACAATAAAACCGAGCGTCAACTCTCCGTCAAATTTGTCAATATTCGCAACGCCCTTGACGATGATAAACTTTCCTTCCCCGACATTTGTAAATAGCTCCTCCTGCTGTTCCGGACGCGGAAACATTTTGACCGTAATTGTGTCGGTAAAATCCGTGATATCAAAAATCACAAGCTTCTTTTCATTTCTCGTATCTCTCGTCTCGAATCGGATGATTTTCCCTTTGACGATGACCTCCCCTACTTCTCCGTCAATTTCCGCGATCGAAACGGGCTCTTCCTCAAAATCGCGCCCATAAATGATATCCGGATCGGACGGCTTTTTATATCGGCGGGTGCCGCGTGTAAACGAGGAACCCTTTTCAAAGCCGTCTTTTCTTTTTGTGCTTATTTTCGTGTTGACAGCAGACGGCAATGAGACTGCAGGCACCTGCAAGCCTGCGGTCAAATTCCCTGTGCTCTCCTGATCCTGTTCCGCCGGATATTCTTCCCCACCGTTATTCGACAGTCGCGTGATCCGTCCGACTTCCTCCTGCATTCTCAATTTAGCGTGCTCCATCGCCTTATTTGGCGTTGCCTCCTTATAGGAAATCCGGATATCCGTTACGATCCCGCAGCGCTCATTCAAAATCTTATCCAACACACGCTCAAGCTCCTCGGAACGGTTCCTCGCAACAATTGTATCCTCCAATACAATCCGTACAACCTTTTCCTCCGGGAAATCCAAATCGGCATGGTAAAAGAGCTGATAATCAAAGTGATTATAATTCTTCAATTCCAGTAAAATACTGCTGCGATATGCATCCAAAAGCGTCTTTGGCGTATATTGGCTGGACAGGAAAAAGCTTTCTAAAAATGATACGCGAATATTGGCTTCCGGAAAAAGCTGTCTGACAATTTCCCGCTCCACGCTATAAATGTTTTCCTTCTCTATCAGCCGCGGACTGTTTAAATAAATCTTAAGCTGATCCTTTCTGCTCGAGGATACCACACGCGTCACCGCTGTTTCCTCAAACAACTCCTGCAACCCTTTATTCAGTTTCAAAGTCGGAAATACCTCAAAAAAAGCTTTATTCATTCCAGTGCTCCAATTCCTCCTGCAATACCTGCAGCAATTGATCCTCCGGTACCTTGCGGACAATTTCTCCTTTTTTGATCAAAAGTCCTTCGCCGATGCCGCCGGCAATACCGATATCGGCTTCCCTCGCCTCACCGGGTCCGTTGACAACACACCCCATAACTGCTACCTTGATATCC
>CAZBRY010000099.1:4833-8895 GCA_964494285.1 uncultured Lachnospiraceae bacterium | reverse complement strand
TACGGCGTGGACGGAAATCCGGACGCGAAGCTAATGGTAAAGAACGGGAAAATGGAAGGTACCGGAGCACAGTCGCCGGAGACGCTGGGTTACGATTCGATGATGGCAGCCTTTGACTTCTTAGAAGGAAAGAAACTTGAGAAGGAAGTGGTGGTTGACACATTCTTAATCAGTGCGGGCAATGTAGATGAGTACGGGACGGATGGATGGCAGTAATGAATAGAAGCCATGTGATCTTTTAGAAAAGTGCAGGGAAGGCAATTTTGCCTTCCCTGATAAAAGAGGTGTGAAATGCCAAAAGTGTTAGTTGAAATGAAAAACATTATGAAGACCTTTCCGGGAGTGAAAGCGCTTAATCATGCCGGGCTGACCTTATATGAAGGCGAGGTTCTAGGACTTCTTGGAGAGAACGGAGCAGGCAAATCGACGTTAATGAACGTTCTCGGAGGAATCTACAAGCCGGATGAAGGAGAGATCAAAGTAGATGGGCAGGAAGTTAAAATCGAGAGTGTAACTGCTGCGCAAAATCTTGGCATTGCTTTTATTCACCAGGAAATCGCATTGGTTCCTTATCTGTCTGTTGCGGAGAATATTTTTCTCGGAAGAGAACGAATGACTGCCGGCATGGTGGACAAAAAGAAAATGTACGAAGAGGCAAAACAGTGGCTTGATATGGTAGGACTCGATGTGAATCCTGCCACGCTTGTCTGTTATTTGAGTATTGGAAAACAGCAAATGGTGGAAATAGCGAAGGCGTGCTCCTTAAACATGAAGCTGATGATTATGGATGAACCGACCTCTTCTCTTTCCGAAAATGAAGTGGAATTGCTCTTCCATATGATTAGGCGATTAAAAGAGAAAAACATAGGAATTATTTATATTTCCCATAAGCTGTCGGAAATATTTACGATTACTGACAGGGTTTGTGTGATGCGGGACGGTGGCTATGTCGGTGTGATCGTGACGAAAGAAAGCAGTCAGGCAGAGCTTGTACGGATGATGGTTGGCAGGGAACTGAGTAATTATTATGTGCGAAGCTTTAATGAGCCGGGAGAGGTCATTCTTCAAGCGGAAAATATCAATGCGGGAAGTCGTGTAATCAATTGTGATTTTCAGGTTCGCAGAGGAGAAATTTTAGGATTTTATGGTTTGGTAGGGGCAGGACGCTCCGAGTTGATTAAAGCGGTGCTCGGACTTTACCCGCGGGAGAGCGGAAAAGTGCTTTTAAAAGGGGAGGATGTATCGAACCTTCCAACAATGAAAATACAGGAACGGGGCCTGGCGCTTGTGCCGGAGAACAGGAAACTGGAAGGCCTGATTTTGAAAAACAGTATTAATTTTAATATGAGTATTTCGGTATTAAATAGGTTTATCAAAAATTTCAAAGTGAATGCGAAGAAGGAAAAAAATATCGTCGATAAGGGGATTCGGGATTTAAATATAAAAACTCCCTCCAGAGATCAGACGGTCTGCAATCTTTCCGGCGGGAACCAGCAAAAGGTTGTTTTGGCAAAATGGCTGGCTTCTAATCCAGAGGTGCTGATTTTAGATGAGCCGACCAGAGGGGTCGATGTTGGCGCAAAGGCCGAAATTTACAGTATTATGAATGATCTTGCTGCAGAGGGCATGGCGATCATAATGATTTCCTCCGAAATGCCGGAAATTATTAATATGTGCGACAGGATTGCGGTTATGAGCGAAGGAAGAATCAAGGGTAATTTGGAGCGATCGGAATTTGAACAACAAAAAATCCTGCATTATGCAGTTTCGGAGGAAGTAGAATGAAAGATAAATTAAATAAATATGAAGACGCTCCCTTTTTGGGATCAATTTATCGTTATTTTAAACAAAATACGGGTATTTTGCTGGCCTTTATTGTTTTGTGCGCCATACTAAGCATAGCGGCGCCTAATTTTGCAACGGTGAGTAACTGGCTGACCATTTTAAGAACCGTATCGACAACGGGGATGCTTGCAATCGGCGTAACACTTGCGATTATGCTCGGCGGTATCGACTTGATTGCAGGTGCGATGATTGCATGTTCGGGCTGTCTTTGTGTGGCGGCTATGGAAAAAGCGGGAATGCCGATGATCGTGGCGATTGCACTCGGATTGCTGATCGGTGTTGCGGCGGGTCTGTTAAATGGCGTTATCATTGCATACAGCGGAATTCATCCCTTTGTCGTGACGCTAGCCATGCAGAGCATTCTGCGAGGCGCGGCGTATTTGATTGCAAACGGACAGCCGGTGCCGCTCTATGTCAACGATATATTTCCGATTCTTGGTACTGGTTCGCTTTGGATTATCCCTTATCCGATTATCTACATGCTGATTTGCTTCTTCCTATTATATATGTTCTTAAATAAAACAAGAATGGGCAGATATGTGTATGCGGTAGGCGGAAATGCGACTGCAGCACAGTTTTCGGGTATTAACATTAAAAGAGTAAAAATAATTGTATGGACGATCAGCGGTGTGCTGGCTTCTTTTGCGGGAATTGTGATGGCTGCAAGGCTGTCTTCCGGTCAGCCCAGCACCTCGGTGGGTGCGGAAACAGATGCGATTGCAGCAAGTGTTCTGGGCGGCGTCAGCATGTACGGCGGCGTAGGCGGAGCCGGCGGCGTATTAATCGGTGTGCTTGTTATTGGTGTCATCAGCAACGGTCTGACCCTGCTGCATGTCAATTCCAACTGGCAGTATATTGCAAAGGGAATTATCATTCTGCTTGCGGTATATCTGGACATGATCAGACAGAGAAAGAAAAATTTCAGAAGTGAATAATATCCTTATTTAAATAGAAACAGAAAATAGGAACAAAAGGAGGAATATTATGGAGAATATAAAAAGAAAAGAGCTGGAAACGATTGCCGCAAAAATTAGAAAAGAAACGCTGCAGTCGATTCGGACAGCGGGATCAGGGCATATCGGCGGCTCCTTTTCGATTGCCGAATTACTGTCGGTGCTGTATTTTGATGAAATGAACATTGACCCGAAGAAACCCAAAATGGAGGATAGGGATAGATTTGTGCTGTCCAAAGGGCATTGTGCCCCGGCTGTCTATGCGACGTTGGCAATGAAAGGATATTTTCCGGTGGAGGATTTGGCGACACTGCGTAAGCCGGACAGCTATCTTTCCGGGCACATCGAAATGAAGCATGTGCCGGGTGTGGATATGTCGGCGGGTTCTTTGGGACAGGGACTTTCCGTGTCGGTGGGCATGGCGCTTTCTGCAAAGACCTATCAGAAGTCCTACCGGACCTACTGCATTCTCGGCGACGGTGAAATTCAGGAGGGGCAGATATGGGAGGCTGTGATGAGCGCGGGCCAGTTTAAGCTGGATAACCTTGTGGCCATCGTGGATAACAATAGTTTGCAATTGGACGGAACCGTAGAGGAGATCATGTCTCCCTATCCAATCGATAAGAAGTTTGAAAGCTTCCGCTGGAATACGATCGTGATCGACGGGCATGACGTGGAGGCGATTGAAGATGCACTGAAAGAAGCCAGAACCATAAAGGGGATGCCAACGGCGATTATTGCGAGGACGAAGAAGGGAAAAGGCTCTGTGGTGTTTGAAAATCAGGTGCGTTTTCATGGCGGGCATCCGACTGAAGGGGAGTTTGATGCTGCTTTTCGGGAGATCGATTCTCAGTTAAAGGAATTGGAGGGCTAATCAGATGAGTGAAGTGATAGCGAGCAGAATTGCATATGGAAAAGCATTGTGTGAATTTGGGGAGAATCCCGATATTGTAGCATTGGATGCAGATTTGGCATGCTGTACGATGTCGATTGATTTTGCCAGCCGGTACCCGGAACGGTTTTATAATATGGGAATTGCGGAAGCAAACATGATTGATGTTGCGGCGGGTTTTGCCACGACAGGGAAAATTGCGTTCTGTCATTCTTTTGCGATGTTTACGGCGGGAAGAGGGTATGACCAGATCCGCAATAACATCGCATATCCACATTTGAATGTCAAGGTGATCGGCAGCCATGCGGGGCTTACGGTCGGCGAGGACGGAGGCACGCAACATCGCGGCATCCCAGTCGCGGAAGCACGGCA
>CAZBRY010000099.1:3912-4823 GCA_964494285.1 uncultured Lachnospiraceae bacterium | reverse complement strand
ACCAATGCATTGAGGATATCAGCCTGATGCGCACGATTCCGGATATGACGGTCATTGTACCATGTGATGCGAATGAAACGCGTGAGGCGGTGCGGGCAATGATCGCCTATGACGGTCCGTGTTATTTCAGGACAAGCCGCGTTGGCGGGGCAGAGGTTACAAAGGATACACAGGGTTATCAATTTACGCTCGGTAAGGGTGCTGTATTAATGGATGGCAAAGACGTTACGATCATAGCCTGTGGACTGATGGTGCAAAAGGCATTGGAAGCAGCGGAACGCTTAGGGAAAGAGGGGATTTCTGTAAGGGTGATCGATATGCATACGATCAAACCTCTTGACAAGGAGCTGATTCTCAGATCGGCAGAGGAGACGGGTGCGATTGTAACAGCGGAGGAGCATAATGTGATCGGCGGCCTCGGTGCGGCAGTTGCGGAAGTAATTGTGAAAAATAATCCAATTCCGGTTGAAATGGTAGGTGTTGAGGATCAGTTTGGCCGTTCCGGTCCCGGAGAAGAACTGTTAAGGCTTTATGGGCTGACGACAGAAAATATAATGAAAAAAACAAAGAAAGCGATTGGGCGCAAGTAAAGCGGCCAAGGAGGAAAGTTCATGGCACTGGAAAGTGTGAAAAATATCTTGGAAATGGCGAATCGGGCAAATACCTCGGTCATTTCTTTTATCTGCATTGACTTTAATATGGTTTATTCGGTGATCAAGACCGCAGAAAAGAAAAACACGCCGGTGCTTGTGATGCTTTTGCCGGAACATGCGGAGCAAAACAGTGTCTTCCATAAAAAGGCATTTGCTGAAATGACTAAGGCACTGGCGCATGACGTCAAGGTTCCGATTGGTCTGCATCTGGATCACAGCTACGAGTATGGCGGCATTATTCGCGCGATTCAGTCGGGT
>CAZBRY010000099.1:0-3902 GCA_964494285.1 uncultured Lachnospiraceae bacterium | reverse complement strand
TGAGACCGCTTAAGGAAAATATTCAACTTACCAAAAAAGTGGTCGAGACAGCACATCTTTTAGGAGCCTGTGTCGAGGCGGAGCTTGGGCAGATTGGTCTGGAAACCGTAGATGGCGAGCACAATGAGGCACAGTATACTGATGCTAAATCGGCGGAAATTTTCTGCAGGGAGACAGGGATTGATTCCCTGGCAATCTCGATTGGAAATGCGCATGGTGTCTACAGAGAGGAACCACATCTGGATATCAAACGTTTGGAGGAAATCCATTCCCTCACAAACAACATTCCCTTAGTGCTGCACGGCGGAAGCGGTATTCCTGACGAGCAGCTAAGAATTGCTTTCAAAAAGGGGATCAACAAGTTTAATGTCGGAACGGAGTTTTTGGAGGAATATTATCAGGCACTGTCCGCTTATACGAAGCGGAAGGAGCGTGATGAGAGTGCATTTCGTATGCTTGACGTTCCGGCTTTTGTGCAGGAGAAGCTGCAAGTCTATCTGGAACAGAAATTAAAGTTGAGCGAATTTTAAAGGCTGACAAACAAGGAAGGAGATTTCCACATGTCATATATCGGATTGGATATTGGCACATCCGGCTGCAAAGCATCTATTATTACGAAAAACGGTGAAGTGGTCGCCTTTGCGTCTGCCGCCTATTCGTTGCTGTTTCCGAAAAGAGGCTATGTGGAGTTGGATCCCCTTGAGATTTATGAAAAGATAAAGCGGGTTTTAAGGGAACTTGCCCCAAAAGCGGCGGGTGTAAAGGCGCTCGCTCTTTCCAGCTTCGGGGAGGCGTTCGTTTTGATCGATGAAAACGGTGTACCCCTCAATCATTTTATTACTTACGCTGACAGTCGATGTGAGGGGCTGGATGAAATGCTTATCGAGCGCTACACGGCAGAAAAGCTTTTTGCCATTACTGGCGTTGTGCCGAATCAATCCTTTTCTCTCTGTAAGCTTCTGTGGATGAGAAAAAATTGTCCGCAAGTCCTGCAAAAGGCAAAGGCCATTTATTTTGCGGATGACTACTACAACTACCTGCTCAGCGGAAATCGTGGTGTGGACGGGGGGACGGCCTCAAAGACTTTGCTGTTTGACATTCATGAAAATGATTGGTCGGATGAGTTGCTCAGGGAGTTTGAAGTGCCAAGGGAATGGTTTTCCCCGGTCAGAGCGGTCGGTGACTGTCTGGGAAAGATCCGAAAGGAGCTTGCCAAAGAACTGAATCTTTCGGAGAATATTCGCATCTATATGGGCTGCCATGATCAGTGCAGTGCGACGCTTGGCGGCGGCGCCTATGAGCCGGGCATGCTCGTGATGGGAGAGGGCTCTACGGAAAGCATAAATTTGGTTGTAGACGATTCGGTATTTTTGGCATCGAAGGAGCTGATTAGGCGCCGCATGTGTGTAGAGCCATTTTTGATGCCGGGTCTTTATATGGTGCCATGTGCCTTTTTGACCTATGGGAATGCAATCCGCTGGTACATTCATATATTTGAGGAACAGGAAACAAAGGGGCAGCAGGATATTTTCTCTTATTTGGAAGAAAACGCACAAAAAAGGACAGAGCTGGTTTTTCTTCCGCATTTAAGTAAGGTGAATATCATGGATCCGGAATCCAAAGTGCCGGGTGCGTTTATCGGAATCACGCTGGACACGGAACGGTGGGAATTCTATCGGGCGATACTGCAGGGACTGAATTTTGAGTCTCGGATGAATCTGGAGACGCTTTCTCAGCTTGGATTTTCGCTCAAACGTATCAGCGCGACGGGGGGAATCGCTCATTCCTTTTTGTTTATGCAGTTAAAGGTGGATGTACTGCAAAGGGAGATTCATGTGTTTAAAAACAGTGAGGCCGGCATTATGGGGTTAGCCATGATCTGCGCGACCGCATGCGGCGATTATAAAAGCCATGCGCAGGCATTTGACGGATTTGTACGGGCAGAGCAGGTATTTGATCCGGCAGAAGGATATGAGGAATTATTTTTGCAATACAAAGAATACAGGAATCGATTGAGATAACAATAGAACGGAAAGGTGGATACGGATATGAATAAAAAACCGGTAGTCGGTATCGTCGGCGTTTCTGACGGCGACAGGGAAGTTCATGAGACATTAAAGGAAATCGTACAGGCGCAGGTCAATACGATCGTAGAAGAATTAAAAAAGGACGGCCGGGTGGATGTGGTTGAAGCAGAAACGCTTGTGTGCTCTGTTCGGACAGCAAAGGAGCAGGCCGAATTTTTGAGGAACCGTGGGGTGGATGCCACGATTATTTCACACGGTGTCTTTGCGTTTCCCAATTTCACAGTAGTCATCGCAAAATTCGGACAGGGTCCGCTTATGCTATGCGCAAATCTAAACCCGGATTGGCCGGGAATGGTTTCGATGCTTGCGGCCGGCGGCGCTCTTGATCATTTGGGGATCGACCATTTCAGGGCGGCGGGGGATTTCAAGGATCCTAAGGTTCTTGAAAAAGTGATCCGATTCGCGCGCTGCGGCGCAGTCGTCAACCGGTTAAAGGGTCAGAAATATGGCTTAATTGGCGGTAGAAGCTTAGGCATGTATAGTGCGACCGTGAGCATGCAGGATTGGCAGGAGAAGTTTGGTGTGGATGTGGATCATATGGATCAATCCGAAATTGTCCGTTTGGCCGAGGAGGTGCCGGAGGAAAAAGTAGAGTCCGCTTTCAACTGGCTGACGGAAAGCTGCGGCGGTATTTTCTATGATGGCAACCGCCTGACGCCGGACAAGCTCAAGGAGCAGATCCGGCACTATGAGGCGATTAAGCGGATCGTGCAGGAAAATGACTATGACTTTGTAGGCGTGAAGTGCCACTATGAAATGAGCAGGCATTATTGTACGGAGTGTATCGCCGCAGCATTTATGAATGACCCCTATGATTGGGATGGCGCAAAAGAGCCGGTCGTTTTTGCTTGTGAAGCCGATTCAGATGCGGCGCTGACAATGCAGATTTTAAAGCTTTTAACGAATGATCCGGTTTTGTTTATGGATGTACGCCATTATGACAAGGATCACGACGTGATGGTATTTTGCAACTGTGGCTCTGAGTCCACTTATTTTGCCGGAAGAAGCGAGGATCCGAAGGAAAACCTCAAAAACGTGAAGCTCTATCCGTGCCTTGAGATTTATGCGGGCGGCGGCTGTCATGTAAACTGCATGACGAAGCCCGGAGAGGCGACGATTGCACGGCTGAACCGTTATAAAGGCAAGTATCGCCTGACGATTATTCCAGCGGAATTTGTGACACTTCCTGAGGAAAAGATGGCGGAGACGACGAAGGAGTGGCCGCATGTATTTGCAAAACTCCCGTTTGCGCATGAGATTTTTCTTGAGAAGTTTAGTGCCAACCATTGCCATGCAGTATATGGCAGCTATACGGAGGAGCTGAAAATGATCTGCAGGATGCTTGGCATCGACGTAGAAGTACTTGGAGAATAGAAATTAAGGAGAGGATATATGAAAATAGCCATTGGCTGTGATGAGGCGGCGTATTGTTTAAAAATGGAGCTGATCGCGCATTTGCGTGAAAAGGAAGGAATGGAGCTGACGGATTTCGGCGCCGCCTCCGGTGAGATGGTTTTGTATCCGGATGTAGCCAACGATGTCGCAAGGGCGGTTGCAGCCGGCACATTTGAGCGAGGAATTCTTGTGTGCGGAACCGGCATCGGCATGGCGATTACGGCGAACAAGGTACCGGGAATCCGGGCAGCTGTCTGCCACGACCCATTTTCTGCGGAGCGTGCCAGGAAAAGCAACGATGCGCAGATTCTATGTATGGGAGAGCGGGTCATTGGAGTGGAGCTGGCCAAATATCTTACAGATATTTGGCTTGATTGCGATTTTTCAGGCGGGACTTCCCGGACAAAGGTAGACCGCATT
>CAZBRY010000098.1:7922-9047 GCA_964494285.1 uncultured Lachnospiraceae bacterium | reverse complement strand
GCTTGTCGGGCATACGCCTCTGCAGGTAGCCGCCGGAGCGGTTCTCGGCGTCCTCATTGCAGTCTTTCTATTCCCTAATTTATAGTAGTAATATAATCCGCGATCGCATCCTCCCATGAGGCGAACGAGAAGTCCGTCGTCAGCTTAAACATATAGTTTTCCAGCACGGAATAGGCGGGACGCCTTGCCGAATTCGGATTCATCTGTATATACGCTTCTGTCGTGACCGGCACAACCTCGGCAGCCTTTCCTGCGAGTCTGAAAATTTGTAAAATCAGCCCAACTGCACTGTCCCTCACAGGTGCCGTGAAACAACCCATAATTTTCGGTCGGGAGCAAGTATGCGATCGCCTTAGCAAGCTCAGCGGCGCTCGTCGGAGAGCCGATCTGATCGTTTACAACTGTGATTCTGTCATGTGTCTCAGAAAGGCGCAGCATTGTCTTGACAAAATTTTTCCCATCACCGTACAGCCATGCCGTTCTGATAATAAAGTAATCCTTTGCGAATTCCTTTACAAAATTTTCTCCTGCTAACTTCGTAATGCCATACATTGCCTTCGGACCAACCGGATCGAACTCTGTATAAGGTCTTGTTCCGTCACCCGCAAAAACATAATCTGTGGAAATATGCATCATTTTTGCCTCGGTCTTTGCGGAAGCAATGGCAATATTGCGTGCGCCGAGCGCATTGATTTTATATGCGCCGTCCACCTGTACTTCGCAGGCGTCCACAGCCGTATGCGCCGCGCAATTGATGACTGCATAGGGCTTTACCTCTTCAAACAGCTTCAGCACCCTATCCAAATTGGTAATATCCAGATTGATTGTATCCGGCACGCCAAAATCCGTATTCACCAACTCGTATTCTGTATTGCCCGCATATAATTTGTTGATTGCTCGTCCCAACTGTCCGTTACAGCCGGTCACAATAATTTTTTTCATAGACAAGTCCCTCTTTCCGCCTCTCTAACACAATAGTTGCTCTTTTCTCAATTCCTAAAATATAGTATACTGAAAGCAGCATTTATTTGCAAATACTATTATCTGATTAGTCGATTACAAACATCGGAGGCCGTTACATGAATGCTTATTTCAAAGAACACAAACAATTGCTGCCGGTTGCGG
>CAZBRY010000098.1:0-7912 GCA_964494285.1 uncultured Lachnospiraceae bacterium | reverse complement strand
CAGACTTGTCTTTCTAGTCCCTCCCTCAGCCGGGCTCGCTGACTATCTCATCTGCAAACTGCTGGTTTTGGTCGTGCTGTTTTTCTTTTATCTTGGTCTTTATCAAATTTTAATTGAGAAAAAGCGTGAGGAAAGCGCCATTTTCCAAATTGTAACATGTGCGCTGCCCTATCTGCTCGTTCTCGCCGTAATCCTTATTATCAAACTGCCCTCCGGTTATCTCAGCAATGACGAAACGCTGATCTATGACGCGGCCGTTTCCCTCGAGCATTATACATGGTTTTATTATATCACGACCTATTATTACATCGTCTCCCTCATGCTGATTCCGCATTCTCTCGGTCCAATTTTTATGAAGGTACTGATTCAGTTTCTCGTCGTCGGCTATCTCGTATACCGCATGAAAAAAGTGGTCGGCCAAAAATATGGGAACTGGGGCTATCTGCTGTTCCTACTTTATCCAGTTATCGCCTACACAACAAGCGCACACCGGCTGCCGATTTACTATCTGTTATATCTTGTGCTGATTGCGACCTTATTATTTGATTTATTGGAAAAAAAAGAAGCGAACAAGGGGAGCCTTTTCTGGCTTCTGTTTCTTGGTGCGGTCTTAACACAGTGGCGCACAGAGGGCATCTATCTTGCCGTTCTTGTGCCCATTCTATTGTTTCTTGTATACAAGAATATTCGTACCAAACAGGCAGCCTTTGCTGTGATTGCATGCTCACTGATTCTGCAGTATGTGATTTCCATTCCACAAAACGGATTTGCCGCAAGCAATCTGGACGCGGCAGCGGACGACCGCATGAAACCCTTCTATGCTTATACGATCACAAATATGTATCGGAACGGCTTGGATTTGGAGAAAAATGCGGCTGATCTTGCCATCGTGGATCAGTATCTTTCACTGGAAGCAATTGATGCAATTAACGACTACTATGAGGATGTTAATTATGAAGATGTTTTGATTTTATACCAACCGGGCTTTGTCGGCACACGTCCCGAAGCTACGCTTGAGGATTTCAGTAACTATGCTGCGGCATTAAAGCATCTTTTTATGAACAATCCCGACATCTTTCTCAAAACGCGCTGGGGCGCCTTCTGCTACGCCGCGCTTCCGTTTCAAATTACATTTGAGGGCTTCGGTCTCCGCCAGCTGATCAGCTTTGGGATCAGTGTCGTGAAAACAGCCTCCTACAACCTGTTTCTCCCTCTCGTGATTGCTCTGCTGCTCTGTCTCTATGCATTGATTAAAAGGCGCTGGTTTACCTTTTTCACAACGGGCGGCCTGCTCGCCCACTGGTTCATCGTGTTTATTTTGGCACCCGCCTCTTATTTTAAATATTATTTTCCGGTATACAGCATTGCTTATTTCTATGTGCTGCTGATGATTCTACAGTGGTTCTATCATCGGGGGCAAGCGAAGAAAATTGATTTTCTGGCATAGCCGCTATGGATATCAATTAATTATAATCTTTCATACCGCGTCATTTTCCCTTTGCCGGTGCTCTTGATCAGCCCACTGTCCGACATAGACTTTAAAATACGGCTTGAGGTAGATTGGGACACATTCAGGTATTCGTCTACCTCTTTTCGTGTGACTGAATATTTTGTATTCAGCAAATGAAGCACCCTGGTAAGCTGCTCATCACCCGGAGCTTCCTTGACCGATTGTCCGAATTCTTTCTGGATATTCCGGTTGGGCAGAATCATTTTAAAGGCGTTGTCTGTTGTCTCAATAACTGGCTGATTTGCGCTGTTTTCGTAGCTTTTTAGAATTTTGGAAATGCCGGTGCCAAAAGCTTCAATCAGGCCCAGCCTGTAAAAGATATTGGCAAGCTTTTCATTACGGGTAATGGATACACCAAGCATAATATCATCAAAAGTAATGCCTTTGACCAGCCCACCTATAGAAACAAACTCCATTCTGTCTTCAAAAATGGAAATGAGAGTGCTGCCGGAAAAAGAATACTCCCGATGAACAAGAGAGTTAAGCAGCGCCTCACGGATCGCTTCTTCCGGGTAGTCATGTTCATCAATACGCTGCAGCCCTTTGTATTCGGCTCGTATGCGATTGTTTTTCTCAATAAACTCATAGGCATCGCTTAATTGCCTAAGCAGCGAGCCTTCAAATTCCCTCCTGTCACGGAACACCTCCTTTTGCAGCCCTTCATAAACGGCCATTTTGACTGTGTGCCTGCACTGATCCGAAAGGAGCAGCCCAAGATTCGTGTATACACCATCTCCGGTTTTGATGCCAAGAGATATCTGCTGTCCTTCTCCAAAGGCAACTTCACGGTCACTAAAAGATTTATCAGCCTCACGGAAGGTGAGTTCCTGATTGAGAGAACGTAGTTTCTCATAATTGTCACCATCCGTCTGCTTAATCATGTTAAAAATCGCACTTGCAGATGCCGGCACAGTCGCAGCGCCCTGTCGGACGAAAACCCCCTCCGGACGAATTCCTTTGCACGCAAGGTAATAAGGCGATGCCGTGCCCTTTTGGACATCAACAACTACGACTGTTTTCTCATCTATTTTTTCTAAGCGATAATCAACAAATAGCGTAATGTCCGGTTTGATGCTGTCGCGTACAGATCCGGAAACACGCAGCATGGTATCATCCCCGTCAGTAACACCAGAAATTTCACCCTGATCATCAATTCCGATATATAGGGCACCACCCGCAGTATTGGCAAAGGCTATCACTGTCTTTTTTATATCATCCGTATACTCGCGTTTCAACTCCATATGCAGTCCTTCTGTAAACATCGTTTCATCTCCATTCTAATCATATACTATCCGCTTTCTATTCATTCTATTCATTCTATTCATTCTTGTCAACTACTTTGAATGACTTTTTTTAAATAAAAACGTGAGATTGTACATCTGGCAGTATGATCTACCTTATTTTACAATCTCACGCATTCATTGTTATCATTTTTAAAAGTATATTTGTACTTATTACTCTCCAATCAGCTCCAGCCGGTTAATCGCGCTAAAGATCGCGCGTACGGATGCACGAGTGATGTTGGAGCTAACGCCGACACCATAGGTCACTCTGCCGTCCTCTGCGCTGAGCAGGTGGATATAGGCCGCTGCCTGTGCATTGGATCCGCCTTGCAGGGCATGCTCTTCGTAGTCAAGTACCTTGATATTGATGCCAAGCTTTTCTCGCAGACCGCGCTGCACAGCGTCAATCGGTCCGTTGCCAACCGACTCAAAGGAATCCTCCTTGCCGCAATGGGTATAGGTCAGCGTAATATGGGTATCAAACTCGGAATCGACCGCGTCGCTCCTGTCGTCTACCTTCAGCCTCCTGAAATGCAAAGGTTCTTTTCGCTCAATATAGTTTTCCCTAAAGGCCGCCATAATCTCTTCCGGCGATACCTCACCCTGCTTCTCAGTCTGAAGCTGGATCACATTCGCAAACTCCTTATGCATCCCCTTCGGCAGCTTGAAGCCGAAATAAGTATCCATGACAAACGCAACACCGCCCTTGCCGGACTGGGAATTGATTCTGACGATCGGTTCGTACTCCCGCCCGATATCCGAAGGATCGATTGGCAAATATGGCACCTGCCAAATTTCCTGCTGCCGTTCCTTCATAGCTCTAACGCCTTTGTTGATCGCGTCCTGATGGGAACCAGAAAAAGCAGTAAATACAAGCTTGCCTGCGTAGGGATGCCTGTCACCGATTGGCATCTTACAGCAGCGCTCATAGACCTCAATGATTTCATTAATATGCTCCAAGTTCAGTTTTGGGTCAATTCCCTGAGAGAACATATTGTAAGCAACATTCAAAAGATCAACATTTCCTGTTCGCTCGCCGTTTCCAAACAGCGTGCCCTCCACCCGATCGGCTCCCGCAAGCAATGCAAGCTCGGTGGCTGCAATGCCGGTGCCTCTGTCGTTGTGCGGATGAACGCTCAAAAGAATGCTCTCCCGATCCTGAAAATGCTTATTCATCCATTCAATCTGATCCGCATAGACATTTGGGGTATTGCATTCCACGGTCGCAGGCAGATTAATAATGATCGGATTTTCCTTTGTCGCGCCCCACTCCTTCTGCACCGCCGTACAAATATCCAGCGCAAAATCCACTTCGGTACCGGTAAAGCTCTCCGGCGAGTACTCAAGTATAATATTTCCCTCAAATGCCGCCGCCCGTTCTTTGACCATCGTCGTCGCATCTACCGCGATTTTAATAATATCCTCCCGATCCATGCCAAATACCACATTTCTTTGCAAGGTGGAGGTGGAGTTATAAATATGTACAATTACATTTTTAATTCCCTGAATGGATTCAAATGTCCTGTCGATCAGCTCTGCACGGCACTGTGTCAATACCTGTACCCGTACATCATCCGGAATCATCCGGCGATCGACAAGCTGACGCAGAAAATCAAATTCTATCTGGGAAGCAGCCGGAAATCCGATTTCAATCTCCTTGAAGCCAAGTTTCAATAGAAGCTGAAACAGCTCCATTTTCTCTTCTACAATCATGGGATCAATCAATGCCTGATTGCCATCCCTCAAATCCACACTACACCAAACCGGTGCCTTTGTAATCTCCTTATTCGGCCATTCTCTTTCTTTATAATCCATGACCGATGTCTTTTGATATCTCTTATAATTCAACATTTACCGTATCCTCCATTTACTATCATTCATACATGCACGTCTCCTGCATGCATGCACTCTCGGGTTCTTCAGGCACGGGAAGGTTTCCCCGTAAACTTCCCTTCACAGCCTTTTACAAGCTTTGGAGTCGGTAAATCACGCTGTATTTTACAATGATCGATAATTTGTTTCTGACTACTCTTTTAGCCCCATTCTTATCCACTTCTTTCTTAAAATATCTCCATTTCACCAATGAGGTATATTATACATGATAGTTTTTGAAAATGCAACTATAAAAGGATCCATCCGCAGACTGATCCTTTTATCATTTTTCCTATATGTATGGCTGACTGCTATTCACCCAAACCATTTTCAATTGCTTCCACCAATGTCTGTAAGGCTTCCCTTTCATCTTCGCCCTCACAGACAAATTCAACTTCATCTCCGCACTTGACACATGCACCCAAGACGCTCAATACACTTTTGGCGTTTGCCGTGCTCTCACGGAAATTAAAAGTGATCAAAGACTTAAACTGCATTGCTTCCTTACAAAGGATTCCAGCTGGTCTTAAGTGCAAACCCGTAGGATTCTTGATTACCACCTTCTGGCTCACCATATCGTAACGACCTCCATTCATTATTCAGGTTGTAAAGCCAACCCACTATCGCGATTATAGCATTGTTTGTACATAATCACAAGCATTTTAGGTATTTTTATACTTTTTTTATACATTTTTACAACAACTTCAGAACATAACATCCTGGATCAATTCGGCAAGCTTCTTTGCTTCCTCTTCTATTACCCTTTGATCCTTTCCTTCAATCATCACCCTGACAAGCGGCTCCGTACCTGAGGGGCGAATCAGCACCCTTCCTTTTCCTGCAAATTCCTTCTCCAACCGCTCGATGGCCTTTGCAATTTCCGGATATTCCATAAATGTTTCTTTTTTATGGTTTGGCACCTTTGCATTTACAAGCGCCTGGGGCAGCACCTCCATGATTTCCTTTAGCTTGGAAAGCGGCTTTTTGCTTTCAACGAGCACCTCTAACAGATGCAATGCGGAAAGAAGTCCATCTCCTGTCGTATTCTCATCTAGAAAAATAATATGTCCCGACTGCTCTCCGCCAAGGTTCGCGTCAATTTCACGCATTCTTTCAAGCACATAACGATCGCCGACCTTCGTTTGATCGATCTTAATCCCCTTTTCTTCACCCATCAGGAAGAAGCCGAGGTTACTCATGATTGTGGCAACGATCGTGTCATTTTTCAATTTTTTCTTTTTTTTCATATAGAAGCCGATGATCGCCATAATCTCATCACCATCTACCTTGTGTCCGTTTTCATCAACGGCAAGAAGCCGATCGGCGTCCCCGTCAAAAGCAAGACCAATTTCCGCCTTTTCATAGACAACCCGCGCCATCAATTCCTCCAGATGCGTCGAGCCGCAGTTTGCATTGATGTTCGTTCCGTCCGGATTGTTATGAATTGCAATGACATCCGCACCCAGTTCCTTCAATGTTTCGATTGAAGTATAATAGGATGCCCCTTCCGCGCAGTCCACAACGATTTTCATCCCGTTCAGTTCTACATTGACCGCCTTCATTGCATGATTGATATACTCCTCTCTCGCATCCGTGCGATACTTGATCTTACCGACACTTGAGCCGGTCGGCATAGGAAGTGACTCCAAGCCGGACTGGATAATTAACTCAATTTCATCCTCAATCGCATCCGGCAATTTATATCCCTCTCCATTGAAAAATTTAATACCGTTAAACTCCACTGGGTTGTGAGAGGCAGAAATAACAACGCCCGCATCAACTTTATACTTTCTTGTCAGATAGGCGACCGCCGGTGTCGGCAGCACTCCTACAAAAACCGCATTGGCTCCCACGGAACAAATTCCGGCCATCATTGCATTGGCAAGCATATCTCCCGAAATTCTCGTATCACAGCCGACCATAATCGTCGGCTTATGAGAATTATGCTTTGTGAGCACATAAGCGCCTGCCTGCCCCAGCTGCATCGCAAGCAGCGGACTTAATTCTGTATTAGCAACTCCCCTGACTCCGTCCGTACCAAATAATCTGCCCATCTCACTCTTCTCCTATGACTTCTGTCTCATTTTGTGTCGTATCAAGCGCCGCCCCAATCGGGTTTAAAATCACTTCCATATAAACCGGACTTGTTTCGGAAATACCTGACGGAAGTGTAAATCTTACAAGTCCGTCATTGGAACCCGTGTGAACAGTTTCATCCTCCAATGTGTCTTCCTCAATTACCCGAGGCGACATCATACCCGCATCAATGACACCAGTCACAATTGTGCCGTCAAGCTGGGTGAACACATCACCAAGGCCTTGTACCTCAATCCGCTTCAAACCGCCGATATCTACAAGAACAGCCGTGTATCCCTCGGGTACATTCTCAATCGTGATATTCGCCGTAGGAACGTCGATCTCCTTCCTCTGCAGACGCCCAATATAGGCGGTCACCGTCACATTACCGTCAAAATCCGGATCCGCAAACACCACTCCCGAAGGAAGGTAATCCGATAAATCAATCGTGACTGTCATATCTGCCGACGCATCCGCAATCGAAATCCGCTCAGCCGGTATAGAAAGCACGCTCATATTATTGAAATGGTTCCCTTCACCCGCAATTACCACGGTAGAAGGGCTGATCTCCACAACACCTGTCGCTCCGTAGCCTTCGGCCGGTGTACCGGAAACCGCATAGGCAAGCGGAATTTCCTTTGTTTCCAAGATCTGTACATCTACGTGTACCTCTGTCACGCTGCTTTCAATCATTGCATCCACAATCACATCTCCCGAAGCATTATAGAGGCTCACAATAGAACTTGTCGAAATATCATTGCGCATCCCGGTGACATCGACGACTGCCTTAGCCGTCGTAATTTGAGATACGAGAGAGACCGGTCCCGAAATAGAAAGCATATTAATCCCAGGCTTTAACGTCCCGACAATATAACCCGAATTCGGTTTCCCGATCGTGTCCACCGCAATTTCAAGCTGTTTCCTCAGCAGATCCTCAATTTGCACCTTTAAATTCTTCGTCCTTGGCGTGATGGATTCGATTCTGTCCGAATACCGTGTGGAGCGCACTTCGATGGCAACGGTATCCATAAAGGTCATATCCTTCATATCGGCTGTTGCCTTAATATAATCTTTGCTCATTTCCTCGATGACAGAGCGCTTTGCCGAAACAATGACGGAAATCGTATCGCTTCCATCCAGTATCTCGTAAGTCTTTCCCTCACTCGTAATT
>CAZBRY010000097.1:4443-9048 GCA_964494285.1 uncultured Lachnospiraceae bacterium | reverse complement strand
AACGTCAAGGCGGACGACATCAGGACGACTTATCACAAGGGCGAGATGGAGCTTATATTGATGGAAAAGCTTTTGACCGAGGGAGAATTTTCCGAAAATCCGCCGTTAAAGCTTAAGAGCGATTTCCGTTATCTTTTTAATAAAGAAGAGTATTGCGAAATGGTCGAGAAGGGCAAGCATCACATCAAGGAGGGCGATATTTTTCAGATCGTCTTATCAAACCGCATGGAGGCGGACATCGAAGGAAGCCTGTTCGATACGTACCGGATGCTGCGCATGACAAATCCTTCTCCGTATATGTTCTATTTTTCCAGCGATGATATCGAGATAGCGGGCGCTTCTCCAGAAACGCTCGTAAAGCTGGAACAGGGCGCGCTTCACACGTTTCCGCTCGCCGGAACGAGGCCGCGCGGGGCGACGGAGGCGGAAGATATGCAGCTTGAAAAAGAGCTTCTTGCGGATGAAAAGGAATGTGCGGAACACAACATGCTCGTCGACCTTGGCAGAAACGATATCGGGAAAATCAGCAAAATCGGCTCTGTAAAGGTGGAAAAATATATGAGCGTCGAACGGTTCTCCCATGTGATGCACATCGGCTCGACGGTAAAGGGGACGATCAGAGAGGATAAGGACGCGCTCGATGCGATCGATTCCATCCTTCCGGCGGGAACGCTTTCCGGAGCACCGAAGCTGCGCGCCTGCCAACTGATCTGCGAACTGGAAAACAACAAGCGGGGCATTTACGGCGGAGCGATTGGCTACATCGATTTTACCGGCAATCTGGATACGTGTATTGCGATCCGTCTGGCGTTTTCGAAAAACGGAAAGGTATTTGTCCGGTCGGGAGCGGGCATCGTGGCGGACAGCGTGCCGGAAAACGAATACCAGGAATGCATCAACAAAGCGGCGGCGGTCGTGAACGCGATCCGGGCGGCGGAAGGAGGAATTGACAAATGATTTTATTGATAGATAACTATGACAGCTTTTCCTACAATCTGTATCAGCTCATCGGAACCGTGCGGGAGGATATCAAGGTGATCCGAAACGACGAGCTGACGGTGGAAGAAATCAAAAAGCTGGATATCGATGCGATCGTCCTGTCCCCGGGGCCGGGGCGCCCTGCGGATGCCGGAATCTGCATTGAAATCGTGAAGAAGCTTTCCGGGAAATACCCGATATTGGGCGTCTGCCTCGGACATCAGGCCATTTGCGAAGCTTTCGGCGCTGACATCACCTACGCAAAGCAGCTCATGCACGGCAAGACTTCCCAGGTGAAGCTGGCGGAGGGCAGCACGCTGTTTAAGGGCATTGGCCCTGAAATTAAGGTGGCGAGATACCATTCGCTCGCAGCAGATAAGGAAACGCTGCCGGAATGCCTTAAAATCACGGCGGAAACGGACGACGGAGAAGTGATGGCCGTAGAGCACCGCACTCTGCCGGTATATGGGCTGCAGTTTCACCCGGAATCGGTGCTGACGCCGGATGGGGAAGCGATGATACGAAATTTTATTTATGGATAAAAACAGTTGAAAAATAGAAAGTGAGGAAATAGTATGATTAGAGAAGCAATTATTGCATTGAGTAAAAGAGAAAATCTGAGCTACGAAACTGCGGAAAAGGTTATGGACGAAATCATGGGCGGAGAGGCGAGTGCCGTTCAAATGAGCGCGTATCTGACCGCACTTTCCATGAAGGGCGAGACGATTGAGGAAATTACGGCATCTGCCGCCGGTATGAGGGCGCATTGCGTGAAACTGCTGCATAAGATGAATGTGCTGGAAATTGTAGGAACCGGCGGCGATCAGTCCAATTCCTTCAATATTTCGACGACGTCGGCGCTCGTCATTTCAGCGGGCGGCGTACCGGTCGCAAAGCACGGCAACCGGGCGGCATCGAGCAAGAGCGGTGCTGCGGACGTGCTCGAGGCGCTCGGTGTCAATATCATGGTGTCGCCTCAAAAAAGTACGGAGTTGCTGGAAAAGATCGGAATCTGTTTTTTGTTCGCGCAGAATTATCATATCGCGATGAAATATGTGGCGCCGGTGCGAAAGGAGCTTGGCATCCGCACCGTATTCAATATTCTGGGGCCGCTTACGAATCCGGCAGGCGCCGATATGCAGGTGATGGGCGTTTATGAGGAGGCGCTTGTGGAGCCGCTCGCAAAGGTGTTGAAAAATCTCGGGGTCATGAACGCCATGGTCGTTTACGGGCAGGATAAGCTGGATGAGATTTCGATGGTTGCGCCTACTACCGTGTGTGAGGTGCATGACGGCGTATTTAAGTCCTATGTGATTACGCCCGAGCAGTTCGGCTTTACGCGGTGCGGCAAAGAGGATTTAACAGGAGGTACGCCGGAGGAAAATGCCGAAATCACAAAGGCGATCCTGCGCGGAGAGAAAGGCCCTAAGCGGGATGCGGTCGCGCTGAACGCAGGAGCCGCGCTTTACGTTGCGGGAAAGGCCGCGACTCTTAAAGAAGGCGTGCGCATGGCAGAAGAGCTCATCGACAGCGGAAAGGCGATGGAGAAATTAAACGAATTTATCTGCCTCTCCAATGAATAAGAAGAAAGGAAGCCGGAGATGATTTTAGATGAAATTGCCAGGAAAACAAAAGAGCGGATAGAAGAAAAAAAGAAATTGGTTTCCATGGAGGAACTGAAAGAGCAGGCGCTCACGCTGCGGGCGGATACGGGCTTTCCGTTTGAGCAGGCGCTTAAGAAAAACGGCATGTCCTTCATTTGTGAGGTGAAAAAGGCTTCTCCCTCAAAAGGGCTGATTGCGAAGGAGTTTCCTTATTTGGAGATCGCAGCGGATTATGAAGAGGCAGGCGCAGATGCGATTTCCTGTCTGACGGAGCCGTTTTATTTTCAGGGCAGCGATCAATATTTGCAGGAAATTGCGGCGACGGTAAACATCCCGGTTCTCAGAAAGGATTTTACGGTGGACCCTTACATGATTTATGAAGCGAAGGTGCTTGGCGCCTCGGCAATTCTGTTAATTTGTGCGATACTGTCGAAGGAGCAGCTAAAGGATTACTGCGAGCTGGCCGACAGTCTGGGGCTTTCCGTTTTGATCGAAGCGCATACGGAGCAGGAGGTGAAGCAGGCGCTGAGCTGCGGGGGCAGGATTATCGGCGTCAACAACCGGGATCTAAAGACGTTTCAGGTGGACATCACGACGAGCAAACGGTTAAGGAGTCTGGTGCCGAAGGAATACATTTTTGTTTCAGAGAGCGGGATCCGCGGACGTGAAGATATCCGGGAGCTATACGAAAACGGCACGGACGCCGTGCTGATCGGGGAACTGCTTATGCGCTCTGCAAATAAACGGGATTGCTTAAAGGAACTGAAGGGAGTCTGAATGGAAAAAAATGAGCGCGCCGTAAAGCTGAAAATCTGCGGGCTGAGCAGACATGAGGACATTGAAGCGGTCAATTTATGGAAGCCGGATTATATCGGGTTTGTATTTGCAAAAAGCCGCAGGCAGGTGACAAGGGAGCAGGCGGGGGAGTTAAAAAAAGCGCTGCATCCCGGCATTGCGGCCGTAGGGGTCTTTGTCGATCAGGAGCCGGATTTGATGATAGAGCTGCTGAAGGACGGTATCATCGACATCGCGCAGCTTCACGGACAGGAGCCGGAGGAAACAGTGCGCAGAATCAAGGAAGAAGCCGGAAAGCCCGTTATCAAAGCCGTATCGGTTAGAACCGGGGCGGATATGCAGGCTTTCGCGGAAAGCAGCGCCGATTACCTGCTGTTTGACAACGGAGCGGGCGGCACGGGTGAACAGTTTGATTGGAGCCTGTTAAAGGAGATCGATCAGCCATGGTTTTTGGCAGGCGGAATCGGTTTTCATAATATTAAGGAAGCGCTTGGGCGATATCCGTGGGCGGTGGACTTATCGAGCGGCGTGGAGATAGACGGCAGAAAGGATGCCGCAAAAATAGAACAGATTGTGAAAGAAGTCCGCAGGTTTAACGGACAGGAGGGATAAGGAATGTCAAACGGACGATTTGGAATACACGGCGGCCAGTATATACCGGAAACGCTGATGAATGCGGTCATTGAGCTGGAGGAAGCCTACAACCGCTATAAGGGCGATCCTGAATTTAACAGGGAGCTTGAAGATTTGCTGAATCATTATGCGGGCCGCCCTTCCAGACTCTATTATGCAAGTCATATGACGGAGGATCTGGGCGGTGCGAAGATTTATTTAAAGCGGGAGGATTTGAACCATACCGGCTCGCATAAGATCAATAATGTGCTGGGACAGGTGCTCCTTGCGAAAAAAATGGGGAAGACAAGGGTGATCGCCGAAACGGGCGCGGGCCAGCACGGCGTGGCGACGGCGACGGCGGCCGCTCTGATGGGTCTGGAATGCGAAGTGTTCATGGGAGAAGAGGATACGAAACGGCAGGCGCTGAATGTTTACCGCATGCGGCTTCTCGGCGCGAAGGTGAACGAGGTATCTTCGGGTACGGCGACGCTGAAGGACGCCGTATCGGAAACGATGAGGGAATGGACAAACCGCATCGAGGATACGCATTATGTATTGGGTTCGGTCATGGGTCCGCATCCATTTCCTACCATCGTGCGGGATTTTCAGGCGG
>CAZBRY010000097.1:0-4433 GCA_964494285.1 uncultured Lachnospiraceae bacterium | reverse complement strand
TTTCCAAAGAAATCAAGGAGCAGATGCTTGCGGCGGAGGGAAAGCTTCCTGATGCGGTGCTTGCCTGTGTCGGCGGCGGCTCCAACGCGATCGGCGCATTTTATCATTTTATTGAAGACAAAGAGGTGCGGCTGATCGGCTGCGAGGCAGCCGGACGCGGCGTCAATACGGCGGAGACGGCGGCTACGATCGCGACGGGCAGAGAGGGTATTTTCCATGGGATGAAATCCTATTTCTGCCAGGATGAATATGGGCAGATCGCGCCGGTCTATTCCATTTCGGCGGGTCTTGATTATCCGGGCATCGGGCCGGAGCACGCCTATCTTTATGATACCGGGCGCGCGGAATATGTGCCGGTAACGGACGAGGAGGCGGTCGATGCATTTGAATATCTGTCGAGAACGGAAGGAATCATACCGGCGATCGAGAGCGCGCATGCAGTCTATCAGGCGATGCAGCTTGCTCCGAAGCTGGGAAAGGATCAGATCATCGTTGTGAATATTTCCGGTCGCGGAGATAAGGACTGCGCGGCGATCGCGCGTTACAGGGGGGAGGATATCCATGAGTAATATCAGCAGAGCGTTTGAAAATGGGAAGGCATTTATTCCGTTCATCACGTGCGGAGATCCGGATTTGGATGTAACCGAGGCGCTTGTTATGGCGGTTGAGGAGGCCGGAGCGAATTTGATCGAACTGGGGATTCCGTTCTCTGACCCTACGGCAGAGGGCCCCGTCATTCAGGCGGCCAATGTCCGTGCGTTAAGCGGCGGTGTGACGACGGATCGAATATTTGAAATGGTAGAACGGATTCGGAAGAAAACATCGATCCCGATGGTATTCATGACTTATGCCAATGTCGTCTTTTCTTATGGAACGGAGCGTTTCTTAATCAGAGCGGAGGAAGTGGGGATGGACGGACTGATTTTGCCGGATGTGCCGTTTGAGGAGAAAGAGGAGTTTGCTTCCGTGTGCAGGGCGCACGGGCTAGATTTCATTTCCCTGATCGCGCCGACCTCCCATGAGCGGGTATCCATGATCGCAAAGGAAGCGGAAGGCTTTGTCTACTGTGTATCCTCGCTTGGTGTCACCGGTGTACGCGGCGAGATTACGACGGATATCGGAGAAATGACGGCGCTTGTAAAAAAGCAGAAGGATATTCCGTGTGCAATCGGTTTTGGCATTTCCACCCCCGAGCAGGCAGCAAAAATGGCTGCGCATTCCGACGGTATTATAGTCGGCTCCGCCATCATGAGGCTTTGCGCGGAGTACGGAAAGGACTGCGTGCCGCAGGTGGCGGATTATGTAAGACAGATGAAGGCCGCTATTACATAGGGCACACTCTACGCAGCGTAGGTTGAACCGGACGAATAGTTGGGGTACGCTATTTGAAAAGGAGGTTTAGTTGTATGAGTTATCTATCAGGAAAAACGATCCGACTGCTGCGCGAAAAGAAAAATTACACACAAAAACAGTTGGCAGAGCAGATTGGCGTGAGCGAAAAAACGGTTTCAAAGTGGGAAACCGAAAAAGGACTGCCGGATATTTCTTTATTGGAGCCGTTGGCAAAGGAGCTGCAAATTTCGGTGGCGGAGCTTATGAATGGAGAATATCTGGAAAATAGAAACAAGTCGGCAAACATGAAGCGCGGGCATTTTTATGTATGCCCGATTTGCCAGAATGTGATTCATTCCCTGGGAGAGGGCGCTTACAGCTGCTGCGGAGTTCTGCTTCCGCCTCTCGTGCCGGACGAGGCGGACGAGGCTCACGGAATACACGTGGAAAAGGTCGACGGCGAATTTCATGTGTCGGTATCTCATCCGATGGAAAAAGGGCATTCCATTTCGTTTCTTGCTTATGTGACATCGGACAGGCTCCAGCTTGTGAAGCTCTATCCGGAGCAGAACGCGGAAACGAGGTTTCGCATCTGCGGCAGCGGTATGCTTTACGCTTACTGCAACAAGCATGGGCTGTTTTGCGTTCCGGCAGGATTAAAAAAATAAAATTTAACCGTTTTTGGAAATAAAAAAACCGAAAACGGTTAAATTTTTATTGTTTTGCGGTTGACTTTTGGATGTTCTATCTCTATAATAAAATTAAAGCTGCCTATATAATTTTTCTTTCCGCTTTGGGGAGGTGTCATGATGACAATTGAAGAAATGAAACGCTGCAAGAAGGAAAAGGGATATACTTACGCGCAGATGGCCGATTTATCCGGGGTACCGCTTGGGACGATCCAGAAGATTTTCAGCGGTGAGACGACAAGCCCGCGCTATGATACGCTACAGGCGTTGGAGGGTTTATTTAAGGAGTTGGATCGTGTGGACTATGTGAAGGAAACTATGCCTTACCTCGCCGGTCGGCAGGGCAGCTACACGGTCGAGGATTACCGTGCCCTGCCGGATGAACAGCGCGTAGAATTGATCGACGGATATTTCTATGATATGTCGGCGCCCACATTTTTGCACCAGCGCATCGCGGGTGAAATTCACCGCCAGATCGCCAATTATATTATAGAGCATGACGGTTCCTGTCAGCCGGTGATGTCGCCGGTGGATGTGCAGTTGGATTGCGACGAAAAGACGATGGTGCAGCCAGATGTGGCAATTTTGTGCAGGGAAGAGCGCATCAAAAGGTGGGGCGTGTTTGGCTCTCCCGATTTTATATTGGAGGTGATATCACCCTCCACGCGTAAAAAGGACTGTATGAAGAAGCTTCAGAAATACGAGCGGGCAGGGGTGCGGGAATATTGGATTCTGGATCCCTATCAGAAAAAGCTGCTTGTTTACTTTTTCGAGAGCGAGCTATGTCCGGTCATTTATGGTCTGGATCAGCCTGTTCCGATCAACATTTACGACGGCAAGCTGGAAATCCGGTTTACCCACATTTCCCAATGGATTGAAAACGAGGCCGGCGAGTAATTTGTAAGTGATTTGCCCATCGATTTTTTCTCTTAATTCCTGCTTGCATTTTTTTTTGAGTTATAGTATCCTATCATAGGCAATCATGAACAATAGATTATAATAAAAGCATGGCTGAGCAGTCATGCTTTTATTCATTAGAAGATTAAGAGGAAAAAGAATGGAAGAAGTTAGATACGAAGAGGCAGCGGGAATCGACGAGCGGATTTTACGCGCGGTAAAGGAGCTCGGGTTTGAGATAATGACACCGATTCAAGCACAGGCGATTCCTGTTTTATTAGAAGGAAAGGACGTGATTGGGCAGGCACAGACCGGAACCGGAAAAACAGCAGCGTTTGGTATTCCGGCACTGCAGAGTGTGATGCCGGAGGGTGGCTTGCAGTGCCTGATTTTATGTCCGACAAGGGAATTGGCGATACAGGCTGCGGAGGAAATCAGAAAGCTTGCTAAATATATGCATGGTGTTCGCGTGCTTCCGATTTACGGCGGGCAGGACATTTTAAAGCAAATTCGTTCTCTGAAGGGAAACGTACAGATTGTAGTCGGCACGCCGGGCCGTGTGATGGATCATATGAGATGGACCGGCTTCGGACGATTGTGCTCGATGAGGCGGATGAAATGCTGAATATGGGCTTTCGCGAAGATATTGAGACAATTCTGACAGATATCCCGCAGGAGCATCAGACCGCTTTGTTTTCAGCGACGATGCCGCAGGCGATTTTGCAGATCACGGACCAGTACCAGAAGGAAGATGCCGTCAATGTCAAAATACAGGCGAAGGAGCTTACGATTCCGCTCGTCAAGCAGTATTATTATGAAGTGAGCAGACAAAATAAGGAAGAGGTCACGGCACGGCTGCTTGATTATTATAATCCGAAGCGTAGTCTGATTTTCTGCAATACGAAGCGTATGGTGGATGAGCTTGCGGAAAACCTAACTGGACGCGGATACTTTGCGGAGAGTCTGCATGGAGACTTATCGCAGGCGCAGCGCGATCGAGTGATGGCAGGCTTTCGAAACGGCACGACAGAAATTTTGATTGCGACGGATGTTGCGGCGCGTGGAATTGACGTAGACGATGTGGAGGCAGTATTTAACTATGATGTGCCTCAGGATATTGAATATTATGTGCACCGTATCGGACGGACCGGGCGGGCAGGCAAAAAAGGGCGTTCCTTTACGCTTGTTTCCGGCAGGGAAATCTATAAAATTAGAGAAATCGAAAGAATGTGCAATACAAAAGTGAAAGCGCGTGCAGTGCCGAGTGCCGCAGATATCACAGCCGCAAAATCAGAAAAGATTTTACAGGATGTTTTCGAGGCGCTGCACGAAAAGGATTTGACGGATATGATGCGCATCATCGAGCAGAAGCTGGATGAGGAGGACTGTACCGCCATCGAGCTTGCTGCCGCATTTTTAAAACAGCAGATGGGAGAGGAGATTAAAGAGCTTACTCTGGATACGCCATACCATAGGAAAAAGGGAGGAAAGGGTGACGGCATCAGAAAAGATGGA
>CAZBRY010000096.1:6855-9062 GCA_964494285.1 uncultured Lachnospiraceae bacterium | reverse complement strand
ATATTGATAACATATTAATGGCATGCATCTGTAATTGATGCATGCCATATTTTTGTATAGTCAACAAAAATAAACCACCTGCTATGCAGGTGTGTTCCCAGTCAGCTTTAGCTTCAAGAATAAAAACCTCCATGGTACAATAAATGCAGGTTCGCCAACCGCATAAATATAACCAAGGAGGTATCCAAATGGATAAGAACAGTTTAGCACACACAAGGTGGGAGTGTAAATATCATCTGGTTTTTGCCCCCAAATATAGAAGGCAAATAATATATGGAAGGATCAAGGCAGATGTTGCACGAATATTAAGTGAATTGTGCAAAAGAAAAGGAATCGAGATAATAGAGGCAGAATGTTGTAGAGATCATGTACACATGCTGGTAAGAATACCACCGAAGTATAGTGTAGCAGAAATCATGGGATATCTAAAAGGAAAAAGTTCCTTAATGATATTTGAAAGGCACTCGAATTTAAAGTACCGGTATGGAAACCGTCATTTCTGGTGTAGAGGTTATTATGTAGACACAGTAGGTAAAAATGCAAAGAAAATCGAAGAATATATAAAGAACCAACTACAGGAAGATCAGACATACGATCAAATGACACTAAAAGAGTATATCGACCCGTTTACGGGTGAGCCGGTACAAAAAGGCAAATAAAAAGGCTCTTTAGAGCCAGCCCGAGACCGCAGTGCGGAAGGCGAACTTTTCAGAGCCTCTTTAGAGGCAAGCGGGAGCAGCGACTTATAGTCGCAGAGCAAACTACCGGCTAAGCCGGTAGTCATGATTTATGCTACTGATAAAATCCTGGCGGAGTCGAAGTATATTTTCAAGTTCTCCGAAAAGGAACGGCTGATCCTCTGCGGATCTTCAATGTTTTATATCAACAGTACAGATGATCCGGCATGGATGCACTCATACGGAAGGTTGTGTGATTTAGATGAGATTGAAAAATATATTGATTACAGTTAAGGATATGGAGCAGTCGAAACGATTCTATCAGGAGTTATTCGGCCTTGCCGTTCTGACCGACTTTGGCGAGAACGTCATTCTTTCAGAGGGATTGGTGCTGCAGGAGCAGAAGCTTTGGGAATCATTTGTCGGAAGAGAAGTGCATCTGGGCGGCTGTGATGCGGAACTTTATTTTGAAGAAAATGACATGGATGAGTTTCTGAAAAAGTTGCAGAACAGCAGCTTTGAAATACGTTATATCAACGAGCTGATGGAGCATGACTGGGGACAGCGCATCATACGAATTTATGATCCGGACAGGCACGTCATTGAAGTTGGCGAGTCGCTGGATTATGTGGCGAGACGTTTTCTAAACCAAGGCTGGTCGATAGAAGCGGTTGCGAAGAAGACGCAGCTGCCGCTTTCAAGAATCGAGGAAATGAAGCAGCGTTATGATTAAAACCCCTTTATTGGCGGTGAATTGGATGCCGGAATATTCAAGAATTATGGATATTTTTGCAATGAGAATTATAAAACGTAAATACTGAGTTAAAGGTATAGGGGGTGATGGAATGTCAGAAGAAAAGAATTGGAAGTTTGAACTGGAAGAATACATTCGACAGGGCGAGCCTGATCAGGCAGAGAAAAGTGAAGCATGGCAGGCTGCCATTGGTCTGCAGGATGTAGACGGATTAAAGACCTCGGATTATCTGCTGGAGACAGCAAAGGAGCATATTGAGGGAAAGATTAATATTGATGCTGCACAAAAGAGAATTCAAAGCTACTACGAGGAACAAAAGGATTGTAAAGATGCAGAAAGCGATACAAAAGAAGCGGATATTGTCGCAACACGAATTACAAAGATTTTAGGCGAGCGTACATTTCAGTTCTCACCTGCAGAATGGCTGACGATACATCGACGCCTATTTGAGGGAATCTTTGATCATGCAGGGCAGATTCGCCTATATAATATTACCAAAAAGGAATGGGTGCTAAAAGGGGAAACAGTGCTCTATGCATCCTGCGACAGCATAAGGGATACGTTGGATTATGATTTTAATGCAGAAAAGCAGTTCTCCTATGAAAACTTATCTGTGTCGGAATCTGTAAAGCATGTTGCAAAATTTGCTTCTGGTATTTGGCAGTTTCATCCCTTCTGTGAAGGTAATACCAGAGCAACTGCAGTATTTATTATCAAATATCTAAAGACCTTTGGATTTGAAGTGAGCAAAGAGGTGTTTGCTAATAATTCATGGT
>CAZBRY010000096.1:0-6845 GCA_964494285.1 uncultured Lachnospiraceae bacterium | reverse complement strand
GGTGAATAATGATATGTTTGCCGAACATTCGTGGTATTTCCGGAATGCTTTGGTGCGAGCGAATTATAATGACCTAAAGAATAGTATTCATGCAACGCCCCGATATTTGGAATTATTCTTTGAAAATTTATTGATGGATAGACACCATGAATTGAAAAACCGATATTTGCACATAGATTATTCGCAAGAAATGGAAAAAGAGGAAGTTCAAAGAGCAATGAATCAAATTTCAAAGTGCAAAAATTGCACTTTGGATTGCACTTTGGAGGAACTTGCAATTCTTAAAAATATTTCAGAGAATCCGTCCATAACACAGAAGCAATTAGCGGAGAAGATCGGAAAATCAGAGCGAACTATAAAAAGTAAAACAATAGAACTGCAGGAAAAAGGTTATATCAGGCGTTTAAATGGGAAACGCAATGGTAGTTGGGAGTTATTGGTGCAAATTCCTCATGCAAATTAATGGGGTGAGGGATTTAGATCTCATAGATGAGGAGTATTGAATATATGGGAAATATAAACCGAGAAGATATGCTGGAGCTGACGCGGCGCATGACTTTGAAGCGGAATTGCTTCAGCCGGATTGCCGGTGCTTATTTTGACGAAGAGGGGTATGTAGACGGAGCCTTTAATCAGCATTTTCAGAAGCTGTCGGTAAAAGACCAGCAGATCAATCTTGATATTGCCAAGGCAATTCCTTTTTCGGAAACTAACGTCCAGCTGAAAGAGGTGGCGTTTCGCCCGGAAGATGAAAAGCCGGGGAGTATGTGGACGCTTCTGATGGCCCTTAAAGAATGTGAATTGAAGAATGATGCGCTGCTGGATGTGTTTTATGAAGCCTTTGGGGAAAAATATAAGACTGCAGAACCATATGCAGTCTATTTCTTTTATGGAAATTATGATGTTCCGTTAAAAGGAAGCGATAGGGAAAGCCAGTGGGAATCCGAGGAAGTATATTCATTTTTGATAGGTGCCATTTGCCCTGTAAGCGGGGATTATGAGCCGGGCGCTCCGGAATGCGGCTTCCTGTTCCCTGCCTTTAAGGATAGAAGCAGTGACTGCCACAGGATGGATGTGTATCAGGCCAGGGAATCGTTTCAAAAAAATATAACGGACATCCTGCTGGTATAGCAGACGAAGAAAGGATGAAAAACCATGGAACCAAAAGAATATGTTGTGGAGATGATTGATGGCGATTATGCGCACTTGCGGAGAATTGATAAGGAAGAGCAGGAACTGAAGCTTGTTGCCAGAGCGCTTCTGCCGGAAGAGATTACAGAGGGAATCAGGCTGCATTATGAAATGCTGCAATATGAAATTGCATAGGAGTAAGGAAAATACTATAGCAATCAAGCATTTTGAAACAACGGTGTCTAATAAACCCCGATCAATGTCTTTCTATCATATTAAGACATTTCTCAGCTTCCGGGGCGAACAGAGAAGTAACCACGATTCTGTCCTCCAGATTTTCTTCTTTCAGCATTTCTTTTAAGACGGACATAAAGATTCCGGGACCTTTTGCAAGATGACAGTCATTCAAAGTCTCATTCAGGTCAGGGCGGCAATCAAAGGCGCCGTACCAGTTGCCCTTGCAGGTGTAGTCGACACCGCAGCTGGGGCTGCCGTCAATGCCTACAAATCCCAGTACTTCAAACATATCCTCATTCGCAAGATATTCCTTCAGCTGTTCGATAACAGATGTCAGTATCTTCCGGCAGTGCGTACGGAAAAAGATATTGTCAAACTGGTCGCTTACATGTCCCCATCGTCTGGCTCCATATAATGTGAATTCCGGGCACGGAAGCTGAATGAGCTGTACTTCATTATCTACTGCTTTATGTATAAATTCCTTTCTGAGAGCTTCCTCCGCATCGATTTCTTCCTGATTGTAGAGAACTACTTTTGAGGCTGTATTGAGCAGACAGTGTGCTACAAAAACTATTTTTTTCATAAAAGTCCCTCCCGCCATGATTTAAAAATGAATATAACACAGGAAATCTGAAAATTCAACCTGCAATTTATAAAATGACATCGCCGTAGCGTTCGGAAAGCTTTTGCATGTGTACGGGCTCGATTATAATTTTCCCCCTCTTAAGCGTAAGCATTTCGTTGTCTCTAATAGAATCTATATAGCGGTACAGCGTGCGCAGATTGATGTGCAGCTTTTCCGACAGCTCCTTTCTGGTGAAAGGGCAAATATAAGGCAGCTTGTGCCTCGCCTGCAGATACAGATAGTGTCCAAGAATATCTTTGTGATGGAATTGAGAATAGATTTCCGCGGTATTCATATTGGATTCCAATACAGTTTCTACGACCTTTAACGTATGAAAGCATAAAAAAGCATTTTCCTGGATTATTCGGATAAATTCTTTTGCCGGTATACGCAGCAGATAGCACTTGGTTTCTGCCGTCACATAGGCAGTATAAGAGTCCACATTGTTGAGCACTTCTACAAGTCCAAGCACATCGAGCGCCTTCACATAGTCAACGACATTGTCATTGTTCCAGTCGATACAGTTCAGGATGGCAGCTTGTCCCTGGATCAGGATGTAAATATATTGGGCGGTCTCTTTCTGGCAAATAAATGTTTCGTTCACATCTGCGGTTATGAGTTGGCTGGATGGAACAAATTCTCTTAAGGCAGCAAACGGATTTGCAGGATCGAATTCTTTGTTAAAAATAATTTCAAGAGCTTTGATGGTGTTGTTGTACATAAAGATCAGAAATACCCCCCTTTTGATTGGTGAAATTCTCCCAAAAAACTGACAACTGTCATTTTTTAAATTATATATTTATGATAATATAAAGTCAAGTTTAAAGCACTATTGGTAATAGTTACATAATTGGTGAAAGAGCAGATGATACTGTCGGTTAAGAAGTGGCGGGAGGGGGAAATTACTTAATAACCTGCAAAATTATCAGAAAAGGAGAACGGAAATGGGAGAAAAGAAGTATTCAATGAAAGATGATTTTTCAATGTTGGCATTAATGATTATCCCGGTGAGTGTTGCAGTTAACTTCGTAGGAGGACAGCTGGCATCTATTTTGAAGCTGCCGATGTATCTGGACACGATTGGAACTATTTTTGCGGCAATGCTTTGCGGCCCATGGGTGGGAGCAGTTGCAGGCGGATTGACCAATGTTGTTACAGGCATTGCAAATCCCGTAAACTTTGCATTTATTCCGGTAAATATTATTGCAGGTCTTGTAACCGGTTATCTTGCGAGAAAGAAAATGTTCAGCGTCTGGTGGAAGTGGATTATTTCAATGTTCATTATGGCGGCGGCTTCCATTATTTCAGCAGCGCCTATCGTTGTGCTCGTATATGGAGGAGTTACCGGAGGCGGCACATCGATCATTACGGCAGCGGCAATGGCGGCGGGAGCAAATATCTGGGCGGCATTTTTTGGAACAGAGGGTATTTTCACCGTATTGGATCGAATCATTTCCTTTGTCATATGCTGGCTTGTAATAAAGGTAATTCCGCCAAGGACGCTTGTAAAGTTCGGCTGCGGAAGCAACTACATAAAAGAAAAGAAGTAGAGTATCCCCCAGTAGCTTTTAACCACCCCTTCCCCCAATTGTAAAAGAGTAGAAGAGGACTTTTTATGGAAAAAACATATACCGAAAAAATACAAATACACAAAGAAAATAAACTTGAAGCGCTGTATCCATCGACAAAGTTTCTCGTAGTAATCCTGTACATCGTATGTACTTTCATTATCGATTCGGTTCATATAACAAAATTCGGATTATCCCTTGTTCTTATACCATGGTTTTTTGTAGTCCCGATCCTGTGTAAGGCCAGTGGGGTGTTTCGAAAATGTATCAAGGCGTTGAAGGCGGCGGCATTCGTTTCCGTGATTATTCTGGCAGTGCAAACCTTTCTTGTTCCCGGCGGAGCACTTTTGTTTGAATTTGGTTTTCTATCGATTTATGAAAAAGGATTGAAAACTGCAGTATCGCTTTCCTTTATGATCATGTGTATTGCCGGAATTTTTGTATGGATGTTTCAGACGACAGAGAATAAAGAGATTGCAAGAGCCCTTGAGGCATCCGGAATGAATCACAAAGCGGCGTATGTGTTTATCTCTACTTTGCAGATGATCGATATTCTCGGGAAAAACAGCAGGACAATCATGAATGCGCAAAAAGCAAGAGGCGTAGAGACGGAAGGAAATATGATCATCAGGGCAAAGGCATTTCTCCCTTCTCTTGTTCCCTTGATTTTAGGAGCTGTCATAAGCTCCGAAGAGCGCGTGCTGACGCTGGAGGCAAGAGGCTTTTCGATGGAGTGTGAGAAGACGCATTTGTTCAATCTGGAAAAGTCGGGTTGTGAAAAAGCAGTATCGATTGTTGCGATAACGATTACAGTACTTGTTTTGGCGGGGAGGATTGCGGCATGGATCATATAATTGAATGTAAAAACGTTACCTATTCCTATCCCCTTGCGGAGTCGCCGGCAATCCGGGATTTGACAATCGATATAGAACGCGGGAAATTTTACGGCGTGATCGGCGAGAATGGTTCCGGGAAAACGACATTTTGTGCGCTGCTCAGGGGATTCATTCCTGATTTCTATAAAGGCGAACTGGAAGGGGAGATCCTTGTAGAGGGCAAGAAAACGACGGAATATGGCGGAGAGCTGTCTGAAAAGATTGGTTATGTATTTCAGAATCCGTTTACCCAGATCAGCGGCGTAAAGGATACGGTATTTGAGGAAGTGGCATACGGACTGGAAAATTTCGGAGTGCCCGTAGAAGAAATCGAAAAACGAGTAATCGAGGTCATGAGAATGACAGATATCGAGGCGTTGGCAGAAAAAAATCCGTTTGACCTTTCCGGGGGTCAGATGCAGAGAGTGGCACTCGCTTCCGTGATCGTGCTCGAACCGGACATATTAATCATCGATGAACCGACAAGCCAGCTAGACCCGGAGGGAACGGAAAGCGTATTTGCCATTATCAGGACGCTGAAGGAACGGCAAAAGACAGTTATTCTCGTCGAACATAAGATTGATTTGATTGCAGAATATGCGGATGATGTCCTCGTATTCAAAGGAGGAAGTCTGATCGCCGCAGGGCCGAAGCAGGAAATACTTTCGGATATGTCGTTGCTCGAACAGGGGGTCCAAGTGCCGCAGGTAGCGGTTCTTGGAAAACGGTTAAGAGAAAAAGGTCTTCCGCTTTCCTTTATTCCTGTGACGGAGCAGCAGGCGATTGAAGAAATCTCCAGGGCATTAAAAGAAAGGAACAGACAATGAGAAATTTAATTTTAAAAAATGTAAGCTTCTCATATCCGGGTGGATTTTTGGCAGTAGATGGTATTGATATGGAAATAAACAGCGGAGAAAATGTCGCAATAGTCGGACAGAACGGAGCGGGGAAAACGACTACGGTAAAGATGATGAACGGACTTTTAAGACCGACAAAAGGGGAGGTCCTGATTGGCGACATGAATACGAAGGACTATACGACAGCCCAGATTTCCCGTATTGTCGGCTATGTATTTCAGAATCCGGATGATCAGATTTTTCATTCCACGGTGGAAGCGGAAGTTCGCTTTGGTCCTAAAATGATGAAGCTGGATCCCGCAGAGGAAGACAGAAGGGTGGAAGAGGCGCTAAAAATAACCGGAATGGATGTCTTCAAGGATGAAAATCCGTTTAATCTCCCACTTTCTACCAGAAAGTTTGTGACAATTGCGGCGGTTATGTCGATGGGCACGGAGATCCTGATCTTCGATGAACCGACGGCAGGGCAGGATATGGAAGGAAATAGGAGATTGGGCGAAATTCTTAAATTCCTTCATGAGCAGGGAAAGACTGTCATTATCATTTCTCATGACATGGAATTTGTTGCGGCGAATTTTAAAAGAGTCATTGTAATGGCCAAAAAGAAAATAGTGCGGTGCGGAATGCCAAAAGAAATTTTCTGGGATTTTGAGTCGTTGGATAAAGCGATGCTGAAGCAGCCTTACGTCAGCAGAGTGTGTAAACAGCTTGGTATCGAAGGAAATATCATCGATATCGATGAAGCGATAGAAAAAATAATAAGCAGGTAAATGAAATGCACAATAATAATAAATTGATTGCTTTTCTGGCTTTTGCAATGTATTTTCTGACCGGAGCGGCATGTATCGTAGTGGGAAGCAGCCTTCCTCATCTTGTAAAAATGTATGATATGCAGCTCGATCAGGTAGTGCTTTTGGGCTCCGCATATTCGTTGGGGCGGGTGCTTACCGTTTACAGTACCGGACGTCTTGTCGAAAAGATAGGACCATCGAAAGTGCTTGCCTCAGGGGTCATTCTCATCGCGGTTTTCCTGCTTGGAATTCCGACCGTTGTGAATTATTATGCGGGTCTGTTTTTTGCCTTTTTGGGCGGAGTCGGTATGGGGGCGCAGGATACCGTGTGCCCCGTATATTTAAGCGCCGTATTTAAAAAAAACTATGCAGGCTCCTTAAGCGCAGGGCAGGCGCTGTTTGGCCTTGGAAGCTTTGCGACGCCGTTTTTGGTTGGAATTATGCTATCAGGACATCTGCCGTTTTACTTCTCCTATTATATTCTGTTGGTAGTGCCGGTCATTATGCTTATATGCATCCCATTCGTAAAGACGGATATGGGCAGGAATAAGGAAAGTAAAAAAGAAAGAGTTCGGCCGCTGTATGTAAAGAACAAACTGCTGGCATACGCAGCTATCATCATAATTTGTGCGGCATACAGCGCAGTAGTCAATACGCTTGGATTGTACATTTCCAGTTTTGCGGAGAGTATAGGGAATTCTGAGGCGACCTCCGCATTTATGCTGACGGTTTACAATGTCGGTTCGGTAGCAGGTTCTTTT
>CAZBRY010000095.1:0-9119 GCA_964494285.1 uncultured Lachnospiraceae bacterium | reverse complement strand
GTTATCTGACAAAGGAGGAATGCAGGAAGTATGATTTCGGTAAAAATAGCCGTTATATCGATTATGAAAAAATTTATCTGTCACGCTTTGCAGTGTTACGCATCGCTTATGAGAGGAGTGGCATTGCTGTAGATAAGGCGTTCCAGAAATTCGTTTCCGAAAATGCGTTTTGGTTGGATGATTACGCACTTTATATGGCGGTAAAAAATTCCTTTGGAGGCGCCAGTTTCATCGAATGGGATGAAAATATCCGGCTAAGGAAACCAGAGACGATGACCGCATACCGCACCAAGTATCGGAAGGAAATAGAATTTTACCAGTTCCAGCAATATTTATTTGCTAAACAATGGTCTGCGCTGAAGGCTTATGCCAACAGTCTCGATATAAAAATTATTGGAGATATTCCGATTTACGTCGCGTTTGACAGCGCAGACACGTGGGCAAACCCAAAGCTGTTCCAGGTCGACAAGGACGGGAAACCGTTTGCCGTAGCAGGCTGTCCGCCTGACGCCTTCTCGGTGACGGGTCAGCTTTGGGGCAACCCACTTTATGCTTGGGAACATCACAAAAAGACAGATTATGATTGGTGGATTAAGCGAATTGCGCATTGTTTTCAATTGTATGACATTGTGCGGGTAGACCATTTTAGGGGCTTTGATGAATACTACGCGATTCCTTACGGCGACAAGACGGCAGAGAAGGGAAAATGGAAAAAGGGCCCGGGAATTCATATTTTCAAGGCGCTGAACAAGGCACTTGGCGAGCTGGATATTATAGCAGAGGATTTGGGCTTTTTGACACCGAGCGTGTTAAAACTTGTGAAAGATACGGGTTATCCGGGGATGAAGGTGCTGCAGTTTGCGTTTGATTCCAGAGAGGAGAGTGATTACCTTCCACATAATTATTCGCAGAATGCGGTCGTGTACACCGGCACGCATGACAACGATACGCTACAGGGTTGGTACAAGGTGCTTTCTAAGCAGGATAAAAAGCTGTCCCAACAATATATTAACAATGCCGATCACCCGGTTGAGGAAATCCACTGGGATTTCATCAGGCTGGCGATGGGCAGCGTTGCAAAGCTTTGCATTATCCCGATGCAGGATTATTTGGGACTTGAATCGGATGCTCGGACAAATACGCCATCCACACTTGGGGATAATTGGAAATGGCGGATGAGGGATGGGGAATTCAAGAAAAATTTGTCCAAAAAAGTCTTTGACATAACGAAATTATATGGTAGGCTATAAATGGCGCATTTCGTATTTGATAAAAAAGCAGGTGTGAAGCATTGGAAACGATAACAATTAAGGATATTGCAAGAATATGCGGAGTCGGCATCAGTACGGTATCCCGCGCTCTGAATAATCATCCGGACATTAATCCTCAGACGCGCGCGAAAATTATGGCAATTGTGGAAGAGTATAATTTTATTCCGAATAATAGCGCGAGAAACCTCAAGATCACGGACTCTAAGACGATTGCAATCCTGATCAAGGGGATATCCAACCCATTTTTTATGAAAATGATCAAGGTCATGGAGGATGAAATCCAAAAAAAGAAATATTCGCTCGTTTTGCATCATGTCGATGCGAATGAGGATGAGGTGGATGTCGCGATCGAGCTGGAAAAGGAAAAGCGACTGCGCGGCATTATTTTCCTTGGCGGCTATTTTACACACACAAAGGAAAAGTTGGAGCGTTTGCAGGTGCCCTTCGTGCTCAGTACCATTACGATGGCGAAAGGCTATGGGGGGAACTACTCCTCCGTGGCGGTAGACGACGTGAAGGAAAGCTATAAAATGGTCGATTATCTCTGTAAGCTCGGACATAAAAAAATTGCGACGATCACGGCGACGGAGTTGGATGAGAGTATTGGCAAGTTACGCAATAAAGGTTATGAAATGGCGCTCGCCGCAAATGGGATTGCGCTGGATAAGCAGCTTGTTTACTATATGGATTACCGGATTGACTCCTATACGATGGAAAATGGTTATGCAGTCATGAAACAGATTCTCGCTTCGGGCAGGGAATTTACGGCAGTCTATGCGATTTCAGACACACTGGCAATCGGTGCCTGTAAGGCGCTCTTAGAGGCCGGCAAACGCATTCCCGAGGATATTTCAGTGGCAGGCTTTGACGGAATTGACATGTCCTATTTTTATAGTCCGACGATCACGACGATTCAACAGCCGTTCGAGGACATGGCAGAAGAAACGGTGACCGTGCTGTTTAACGTCATCCGCAAAAAAGCGGAGCACCAGCATAAAATTTTCGATGCGAAGCTCTGCGTCGGCGGCTCCACGCGGGAAATCAAACATTAAATACATTATTTAATCAAATAGCCTCCGGCTCATCGTGCTGTTGTGGTATTCGGGACAATAGGTCACTTCCTCGGCGAACCAGTTCGGCGGTATAAATGAGTCAGCCTCATCAACGGAAGAAAATTCTACTTCAGCCAGAATGAGAGGCGCAAACGGCGCATCAAATAAATCGAGTTCGATCGTATACGCTTCGTATGGGATCAGGACTCTTTTTTTGCCGATCAAATTGCCGTCGGCTTTTGCTTTCAGGGATTCATAGGCTTCCTTATTTAGGGGCAGATTGTATTCCTCCCGCACCATCGAGCCGCCTGATTTATAGGTCATATAATATGTCTCGTCCTCTTTGCGGACGCGGACGACCGGCTCCGTGCATAAATAGGCCTGCTCGATCAAATGATAGGGATAACTCTCCAAGTGATCTGGTAACTTCTTAATCAAAAATTTTCGTTCAATTTCCATCATGGTCTCCTTATCAAAATCAATTCTAAACGCATGCAAAAGATTTCGTATATGATTAGTATACTACTACCTGTCATGGTGTGTAAATAATCTATGGTTGCAAATAGGAGCGACTGAAGATTATAATGGAGATAGGATAGGAAAGAATTTGAAATATAAGGAGGACTTGTGATGAAAATTTGTTATGTGTTTTTGGCAGAAGGCTTTGAGGAGATTGAAGCGCTGACAGTCGTTGATTTGTTAAGGCGGGCACAGATCAAGGTAGAGACCGTTTCGATCGCGGATACGGATATGGTGACAGGCTCTCATGGAATTAGTGTAAAGGCAGACGCGAAATTAAAAAACATCAATTTGAGGCAGGCGGGTATGCTCGTATTGCCGGGCGGTATGCCGGGAACTAAAAATTTGGCTGAATGTACAGCGCTAACGGACATGCTTAAGGAATTTAACAACACGAACAGGCGTATTGCGGCGATCTGTGCGGCACCATCCATCCTTGGAGAGCTTGGTTTTTTGAAAGGAAAGGAAGCAGTCTGCTATCCGGGTCTTGAAAAAAAACTGTTGGGTGCAAAGGTTCTGAAAGAAGAGGTGATAACGGATGGCAATATCACGACTTCAAGGGGCATGGGAACAGCGATTCCGTTTGGCCTTGAATTAATTAAATTGATTGTCAGTGAAACAGAAGCGGGCGCAATGAAAAATAAAATCGTATATAAGCAGTCCTAAAAAACAAATGTGGCTCACTTTTGAAACAGAAAAAGGGTAGCATAAATTTCCATAATAATTTATGCTTTTTATCACATAATAATACCAAGATAAGTGATGAAACACATTGGTTATGAATCACGGATGTGATAGATAAGCGATGAAGAGTAGTCGCTTATCTATCAAAATAGAGTGCGAAAAGCACGATATGGGATTATTTTGGAGGTGAAAAGAATGGCAAGTAAGAACTCTAATAGAATCGAAGTTCCGGAGGCAAAGGCCGCAATGAACAAGTTTAAAACAGAGGTAGCTTCTGAGTTGGGTGTTAATTTAAAGGAAGGCTACAATGGCGACTTGACTTCTAAGGAAGCGGGATCTATCGGTGGCGAAATGGTTAGACAGATGATTGCTAAGCAGGAATCTCAGATGAAGTAAGAGAAGACGAAAACCGATCAGGAATACGAAAAAGTGGCTGTCGACTGGTTTGAAATATTTAGCCGGGCGGCAGCCCTTTTTGTAAAGGGGACGTCTTTATTTTCTATTTCACAATGAAATGGAATATGGTACAATATATTTACGGAAAGCAACATAACTGCTTTCCAACGCATCCTGACGTTGAAATCACGCATTGAAACGAAAGGTACAGCGTCTATTTTCGATTCTGTGAATCGAGCTGTGCCTTTTCAGTCACAGCTTTTTTGTTGTAGAGGATGTTTCCCTCAATCTTCTGCATGACAAAATTGGATGCACGCGTGCGTATTGTGCAAGGGTCAAAAGAAAGCTTAGAGATTTTAAAGAAAGGAACTTGAATATGGAAACACGCATTGCAGTGATAGCGGTCATTGTTGAAAAAAGTGAATCATCTCACGAACTGAATGAAACACTTCATGAATACCGCGATTATATCATTGGCCGAATGGGCATTCCATACCGCTCGAGGGCAGTCAATGTTGTCAGCGTGGCGGTGGACGCACCGAACGATGTCATCAATGCATTGTCGGGCAAGATCGGCCGCATTAACGGTATAACAAGCAAGACGGCTTATTCAAACATTGGGGTATGAAAAAAGCAACAGAAAAATTACTGGCAGGGGAGCGGTTGACAGATGAAGAACTGCTTTTCCTAGTCAAAAGCTATGATGAAGAGTCGGCAAAGGAGCTCTTTGCAAGGGCTTGCGAGGTACGAGACAGAATTTATGGGCGCAGGGTGTTTCTGAGAGGATTGATCGAGGTCAGCAACTATTGCCGAAATGACTGTCTGTACTGCGGCATTCGAAGAGGGAATACGCATATCGCGCGATATCGCTTAACGCCGAATGAAATATTTTCCTGCTGTGAAACGGGTTACAGCGCAGGGTTACGCACGTTTGTGTTGCAGGGAGGCGAGGATGGCTTTTTTACTGATGAAGTGCTGTGCAGGCTTTTAATCCGAATAAAAGAGTCATTCCCTAATTGCGCCGTCACGCTCTCTTTGGGAGAACGTAGTTCAAAGAGCTATTGTCGCCTGCGTTATGCTGGGGCTGATCGCTATCTGCTGCGCCATGAATCTGCTGACGGCAGTCATTACGAATATCTGCATCCGACGGAGATGTCTTACGATAGCCGGATGAAATGCCTTGTAAAACTACGTGATATCGGTTATCAGGTGGGTTGTGGCTTTATGGTGGGTTCGCCCGGTCAGAAGGAGGAGCATTTGGCGAGAGATCTTGCTTTTCTTCGAGACTTTCGCCCTCATATGGCAGGGATTGGACCATTTCTGCCCCATAAAGAGACACCTTTTGCAAAAGAGCCTGCGGGTTCGGTGGAGATGACGCTTTACCTCCTGGCCATTGTGCGGCTGATGCTGCCGGATGTGTTGTTGCCTGCCACCACGGCACTTGGCACGGCGACAAAAGACGGACAGCTGAGGGGGCTTATGGCGGGAGCCAATGTTATCATGCCGAATTTATCACCTAAAGAGGTACGGGAAAAATACATGCTATATGACGGCAAAAAGATCAGTGAGGACGAGTCAGTGGAGGGGCTCAAACAGCTTAAAGCGGCACTGACGGCGAAGGGTTACTCAATTGAACCCCATCGGGGAGATTGCCTGCGTATATAGAAATCAAGGGGAAGGCAGAACCGGCCCAGTAGAGAGGAAGTGTATATGATGTACAAACCAGAGTCAAAAAATGCAGAGGAATTTATCAGTCATGAGGAAATTCAAGACACCTTGGATTGGGCTCAAAGAAACAGAGATGATTTGTCGCTTGTGGATGAAATCCTTAAGAAAGCGGCCACACGTAAGGGGCTGACCCACCGGGAGGCGTCCTTGTTGCTGGCCTGTCAGGATCCCGACCGTCAAGGGGAGATGTATCGATTGGCAGAGCAAATCAAAAAGGATTTTTACGGCAACCGTATCGTCATGTTCGCGCCACTGTATTTGTCCAACTATTGTGTGAATGGGTGCGTCTATTGTCCTTATCACGCCAAGAACAGGCATATTACGAGAAAAAAGTTATCACAGGAGGAGATCGTGAGCGAGGTGATGGCACTGCAGGATATGGGGCATAAGCGACTGGCGCTGGAAACCGGTGAAGACCCGGTAAACAACCCGATTGAATATGTGCTGGAATCCATAAAGACGATCTACGGCATTAAGCATAAGAACGGAGCTATCCGCCGGGTAAATGTAAATATTGCGGCTACTACTGTGGACAATTACCGAAAGCTGCGTGATGCGGGTATCGGCACTTATATTCTGTTTCAGGAGACCTATCACAAGGAAAGTTATGGGCAGCTGCATCCGACCGGACCAAAACACGATTATTGCTGGCATACCGAGGCCATGGACAGGGCGATGGAAGGTGGCATTGACGATGTGGGGATTGGCGTTTTATTCGGTCTGGAGGGCTATAAATATGAGCTGGCCGGTCTCATTATGCATGCCGAGCATCTGGAAGCTGCATTTGGTGTCGGACCACATACGATCAGTGTACCCCGCATCAAACGGGCGGACGATGTAGATCCTGACAGCTTTGACAATGGTATTGATGATGAAACATTTTTAAAGATTATTGCGATCATTCGATTGGCGGTGCCCTACACGGGTATGATCATCTCCACACGGGAAAATATGGATGTACGGGAAAAAGCCCTGCACCTTGGTATTTCACAAATAAGCGGCGGTTCTCGCACGAGCGTGGGCGGGTATGCGGAGCCGGAAGCGGAGGAGGATAAGAGCGAGCAGTTCGATGTGAGCGACAAGCGCACATTGGATGAAGTTGTGCATTGGCTGATGGATTTAGGTTATATTCCATCCTTCTGCACCGCCTGCTACCGCGAAGGGCGTACCGGCGATCGGTTTATGCAGCTTCTGAAAAGCGGTCAGATCCACAACTGCTGTCATCCTAACGCGCTGATGACCTTACAGGAATACCTATGCGATTATGCTGCGCCGAATACAAGGCGCATCGGAGAAAAGCTTATCGCATCCGAGCTTCCCAACATACCAAAAGAAAAAGTGCGGATGATGTGCGGCGACAACTTAGCAAGCATTGCCAGAGGCGGAGTACGTGATTTATATTTGTAGAAAGGGGATAAAAGAATGAATGATACTCCAAGCGGTGAGCGGTTACATATTAGCCTGTTTGGTCGGCGGAATGCAGGTAAGTCAAGCCTGATGAACGCCATTACAGGACAGGTTGCGGCGGTAGTATCCGAGGTGGCAGGCACTACTACAGATCCGGTAAAAAAAGCGATGGAGTTGTTGCCTGTTGGACCGGTGCTGATCATTGATACGCCGGGCTTTGACGATGAGGGGGAGCTCGGAGAACTGCGGGTGGCCCGCACGAGGCAAGTGCTGGAAAAGACAGATGTAGCCCTGCTGGTGATGGATGAATGCGTGGGTAAGACCGAGGACGACGCAAAATTGGTGAGTCTGTTTTCACAGCGGAACATTCCTTTTCTTGAGGTGTATACAAAAGGGGATCTATGCGTTTCTTCCGAGAAGAAAACGGGATTGCATGTGAGTGCTGAAACGGGACAGGGCATTGAGAAATTGAAAGAGGAAATTGCCAAGCTGGCTGCGGAATGCAAGGAACTCCCACCGCTGGTGAGGGATCTTGTGCAGCCGGGTGAATTGGTGGTGCTGGTGACTCCCATTGACAGCTCCGCGCCCAAAGGGCGGCTGATTTTGCCCCAGCAGCAAATCATCAGAGATTTGCTGGATGGCGGCGCCGTCTCTATAGTGTGCAAAGAGACCGAACTGACACAAACGCTGGAATCTCTCGCTCGAAAGCCATCTCTTGTCATCACGGACAGCCAGGTTTTTGAGAGGGTTGCAGCAGAGACACCTGAGGATATCCGGCTCACTTCGTTTTCCATCCTGATGGCGCGCCGGAAGGGGCTGCTGGATGCTGCTGTGAAAGGTATCGCAGCCATTGAATCGCTGAAAGACGGCGATGCGGTGCTTATTTGCGAGGGCTGTACCCATCATCGCCAGTGCGGCGATATCGGCAGCGTCAAACTGCCTCACTGGCTTTTTGAACACACCGCAAAGACCCTGAGCATCAGCATTTGTTCAGGCAGCGATTTTCCTGAAGATCTTTCCGGATATGCGCTGGTAGTACATTGCGGTGGATGCATGCTCAATGAGCGCACCGTGGAGTACCGCGTGAATATTGCCGAAGCACAGGGTGTTCCCATCACCAATTACGGAACGCTTATTGCATACATGAAGGGTATTTTAGCCCGCAGCCTTGCGGTCTTTCCTGCCCATTGGGACGGTAGAAGTTTCTCCTAAATAAAGTCAACTGAATTTTTTATGTCCTTCATTTTTTATTCATATTTTACGCATATTTATTTATGCATATTTAATACTTTTGACTGGAAATTTCAATAGGTGTGTGATATAATTTCATAATGACTGCAATCAAGAATGGTGATAAGAGTTGAAGGCATAATTAAGGAGGAACTAAAATAAATGAGTTTACAGGTTGAAAAGTTAGAAAAAAATATGGCGAAGCTTACAATCGAAGCATCGGCCGAGGATTTCGAGAAAGCGATTGAAGCTGCTTATAATAAGAATAAAGGCAAAATGAGCGTCCCGGGATTCAGAAAGGGTAAAACTCCGCGTGCTATGCTTGAAAAGATGTACGGTGCAAGTATTTTCTATGAGGATGCAGCGAATGCCTTGATTCCAGAGGCTTACGAAAAGGCACTGGAGGAAAATAAAGAGCTGGAGGTTGTTTCACAGCCCCAAATTGACGTGGTTCAGGTTGAAAAGGGAAAGCCATTCATTTTCACGGCTGAGGTGGCCTTAAAGCCGGAAATCGAGCTTGGTAAATATAAGGGCGTCAAAGTTGAGAAGTTTGATGTCGAAGTGAAAGAAGAAGAAATCTCCGGGGAAATCGACAGAGAGAGAGAAAGTAACGCGAGGACGGTCAGCATTGAGGATAGGGCTGTCCAAGAGAAGGATATGACAATTATTGACTTTGAGGGATTTGTAGATGGCGTTGCGTTTGAAGGCGGCAAAGGTGAAAATCATTCACTGACGATCGGCTCCGGTGCATTTATTCCGGGTTTTGAGGAGCAGATGATAGGCGCGAAATTGAACGAGGAAATGGAAGTAAATGTGACTTTCCCCGAGGATT
>CAZBRY010000094.1:259-9257 GCA_964494285.1 uncultured Lachnospiraceae bacterium | reverse complement strand
CTGAATGATGAAGAGAGCAAGAAGCTTTTGAATATTATGTTAGAATTAAAAAAACAGGGAATTACCTGTATCATCATTTCCCATAAGCTGAATGAAATCAACTATGTCTCTGATGCGGTTACGATTATCCGTGACGGCAAGACAATAGAGACATTAGTCAAAGGTGTTGACGATTATTCGGAAGATCGCTTTATTAAGGCGATGGTAGGGCGTGAATTGACAAACCGTTATCCGATGCGTGAAGACGTGACAATCGGGGAAACCATTTTTGAAGTAAAAGACTGGAATGTATACCATCCGGATAATGCAGAACGCAGGATGCTCAAAGACATCAACCTGAAGGTTAAGGCCGGTGAGGTAGTTGGGCTTGCCGGATTGATGGGTGCCGGCAGGACAGAGCTTGCCATGAGTATTTTTGGGCATAGCTACGGACAGAAAATTTCGGGAACAATCAAGATTAACGGAAAAGAAGTTGTCTTAAAAACGGTTAAGGATGCAATTGACAATAAGCTTTCCTATCTATCTGAAGATCGGAAAACTTATGGATTAATTATGATCAGCGACATTAAGGAAAACATGGCTCTGGCAGCGCGTCCGCGGTTTTTCTCCAAAAATGGGGTAATCAACGGAAACGATGAAATTCTGGCTGCAGAAGAATATAAAAAGAGAATCAATGTAAAGGCTAATTCCATCAATCAGGTTGTCGGCGCACTGTCCGGCGGTAATCAGCAAAAGGTAGTTCTTGCAAAATGGATGCTGACACAGCCTGATGTACTAATTCTGGATGAGCCTACCCGCGGTATTGATGTAGGCGCCAAATATGAAATCTACTGCGTTATCAATGAGCTTGCAAAATCAGGAAAGGCGGTAATTGTTATTTCCTCCGAAATGCCGGAAATCATCGGTACGTGTGATAGGGTATATGTCATCAATGAAGGCGAAATTGCAGGGGAGCTGACGAAGGTGGAAGTATCGCAGGAACGGATTATGCAATGCATAATGGCTCACAATAGAAAGGATGATGGAGATGAATAAGAAAAAAGTAGCAAATCTCGATATGAAACAGTATGGTATGTTTCTTGCGCTTATTGCAATTTATATAATTTTCGCCATATTGACGGGGGGCAAGAACTTAACGCCAATGAATATTAATAACCTCGTCATGCAGAATGGATATGTCGTGATATTGGCAATCGGTATGCTCCTTTGCGTGCTGACAGGTAACGTCGATCTGGGTGTTGGCTCTGTTGTAGCATTAACGGGTGCTACGGCCGGTATTATTATGATGGATTACAAAATGAATATGTGGATGGCAATTTTGATTGCTTTGATTATCGGTCTCCTCGTCGGTATGTTCGCCGGCTTCTTTATCGCTTATCTCGGCATCCCGCCATTTGTTGTTACATTGGCAACGATGCTGATGGGCCGGGGGCTTACCTATACGCTGCTGCAAGCACAGACAAAGGGCCCTCTTCCGGAAGCCTACAACTTTATCGGTGCAGGTTTTCTGCCGACAATCAAAATTCCGTTTGCAAATGGCACGCTGGATTTGGTCAGTATCGCCGTGGCGGTTATTGCTTCCATAGCTCTTATCCTTGCAGAAATTAAAAATGTTGCAACGAGAAAGAAGTATGGCTTTGCAGTCAATCCTGTGTGGCAGGCAGCTTTGAAGTTAGGTGTTATGCTGTTTATCATTTGGTTCTTCTTTTATAAGCTTGCCCGTTATAACGGCCTTCCGTTTGTCCTTTTGATTATGATAGTGCTCATCGGACTGTATGGGTTCTTTACAAGCAAAACTGTAGCCGGACGTCAGATTTATGCGCTTGGCGGAAACAGAAAAGCAGCGAGTCTTTCCGGTATTAACACGGAAAAAGTATTTTTCTGGGTATATACGAATATGGGTGTTTTAAGTGCCGTGGCCGGAATTGTGCTTTGTGCGCGCAACGGATCTTCCACACCGAAGGCCGGAGACGGTTTTGAGATGGATGCGATTGCTTCCTGTTATATCGGCGGCGCGGCTGTGGCCGGTGGTGCGGGAACAATTGTGGGCGCCGTAGTCGGTGCATTTGTTATGGGTATTTTGAACAACGGGATGTCTTTGTTCGGATTGACAACTGATTTCCAAAAGATAGTAAAGGGCGCGGTTCTTTTAGGCGCAGTTACGGTTGACGTTGTTTCTAAGAGAAGAAAGAGTTAATGAATATAAACCAATTATTGCTATTAGGGCTGCGGGATGTGATTCGTCTGGCAGCCCAAACATATTTATGATAAACTATCTAAAAAGGGAGGGAAGGCTATTTTGAGACAAAGCAGGATTTTTGCCGCGATGATAATCTGCGTTGGCTTTTTGACGGGCTGCAATGCCGTTTCTCCCACGCCGCAGTTGTCTAAAGACAATGCCGAGGAAGATTATCTGGAAAATTTAAAGGAAATAGAAGAACAAGAACAGACGGCAAGCACGAAAAGAGTTGGCGTTGCGATGCCGACTCGCTCCTCCGAAAGATGGATCAATGACGGGATTAATATGAAGGCGAAGCTAGAAGCGCTTGGCTATGAGGTTGATTTGCAATATGCCGACGACGACATTGAGCTTCAGGTTTCCCAAATTGAAAACATGATTAAGAATGGAGCTAATTGTCTTGTTATTGCATCAATTGATTCCACGCAGCTCACCGGTATTCTCGGTCAGGCAAAGCTGAACGGAATTCCGGTCATTGCCTATGACCGGCTTTTGATGGATACGGATGCCGTTTCCTATTATGCCTCGTTTGACAATAAAGCAATCGGTGTTCTGATCGGACAGTATATTATTGAAAATAAGAATCTGAAAGAGGCCAGACAGCAGGGGAAAAGCTATACGATTGAGTTTTTCATGGGCTCGCCGGACGACAATAACGCACTGTTCTTATATTATGGAGTTATGGAAAAGCTGTCTCCTTATTTATCTGATGGCACATTAGTCTGTAAGTCAGGTCAGACGTCATTTGAAGAAACTTGTATTCTGCGATGGCTAGAGGATAGTGCAAAGCAGCGCTGTGTGGAACTGCTGGCAGGATATTATCAGGAGGAGCCGCTGGACATTGCCTGCTCTGCCTTTGACGGATTTGCTTATGGCATAAAGGATGCCTGTCTGGAGAACGATTATGCAAAAGAAAACTGGCCGCTCATCACAGGACAGGATACGGAAATGCCGGCGGTCCGCAATATTGCGGAGGGGTACCAGGGCATGACAATTTATAAAGATACGCGGGTACTCGCATCAAAGTGCGTAACGATGGTGCAGGCAGTTCTTGAAAATGCTGAGCCGGAGATCAACGACACGTATACCTACAACAACAATGTACTGATGGTACCTTCCTATTTATGTGTGTCGGTTGTGGTAGATAAGGACAATTACGAAGAAACTGTGATTGAAGGTGGGTATTATACGAAGGAGCAGCTCTTCCAATAGGAAGTTCTGTCCGGCAAGAAAGAGGTATTTGGGAGGTTACACGGCTATGGGTTATTACAAGGTGATGCTTGTGGATGACGAAGAGGAGGTCAGGCAGGCGATTGCAAAGCGAGTGGATTGGGAGGCAATTGGCTTTCAGGTCGTAGCTTCTGCAGAAAACGGCGAGGATGCGTTGGAAAAGGCAGAGCAATACTCGCCGGATGTTGTTTTGTCAGATATTCATATGCCGTTTATGGACGGGCTGACTTTTTGTAAGCGCTTAAAGGAGCAGATGCCGGGTACAAGAATTGTCATTTTTTCCGGTTACGATGAATTTGAATATGCGAAAGAGGCAATTAAGCTGGAGGTGGAAGAATACATCTTAAAGCCAATTGATGCCAATGAGCTGAAGGAAGTGTTTATTCGCATCAAAAACCGTCTCGATGAGGAGCTGGATAAAAGAAGGAATATTGAGCGCCTCGAGAAGTATTACGAGGAGAGCCTTCCGGTTTTGCAGGAGCAGTTTCTGATTGGGATTCTGGAGGGCAGGATTTCAGATGAAGAGATTGTCCGGCACAGACAGGAGTATAAATTTTTTATTGACGCGGCATTTTATGCGGTAGGAGTAATTCAGCCGGATTATTCAGAAGCCTTACCGGAAAGTGAAAGTTTGAACAGCCGCCTGCTGTCCGTTTCCTTAAAGCAGCTTGCCGATGAAACGCTCGAGAAGGTAATGGATTATAAGAGTATTAATTATCTCGGAACAATTGTTGTGATTGCATTGTTGAAAAACACGGCGTCTCACAAACGCTTTATTATGGTAATGGATCAGATTTGCAAAATGTCGAAAAAGATGTTTGGCATCAATACAACGGCGGGTATCGGAAAGACATATGGTATTTTGGATGATATTTCCCACTCCTTTACAGAGGCGAAGGATGCAGCGTCGTACCGGATCATGTTTGAAATGAATCAGGCAATTTATATCCAGGATGTGGAACCGGAGGCTGATGACAACTATTTTATGGATGAAAAACAGACCCAGCAAATTATCCGGGAAATTAAAATTGGTTCAAAGGAAAGTTTAGAAAGCGCTGTCTCGGCTCTAATCAAACGGATGAAAAACTCTATGATTACGCTTGCGCAGCTTCAATTGTTTTTTGCTGAGATTTTGGTGGAAATCATGCGACTTGCGCGTGGATATCAGCTGAGTACGGGACAGATGAATTTGTTTGATATCGATATTTATAATGAAATTAAAAAATTTGGCTCGTTGGATGCGCTCGGAGACTGGCTGCTTGAAGTATGTACGCAGCTTAGAAATAACATCCGCAGGGAACGGACGGATACGGCGAAGCTGCTGACGGAAAAAGCAAGACAATATATTGCCGATTACTATCAGGATTCCGACCTGTCTGTGGATCGGGTGTGCGGATACCTGAATGTCAGCGCGACTTATTTTTCTGCGATTTTTAAGAAAGAAACGGGAATGAGTTTTGTCGTTTACTTGACCCGGGTACGCATGGAGCAGGCAATGCACCTGCTTAATACGACAAAAGAAAAAAGCTATATCATTGCGGGAATGGTTGGTTATGAGGAGCCAAATTATTTCAGCTACGTATTCAAGAAACAGTATGGTGTATCTCCGTCAAAATATCGGCAAAAGCAGGAAACAGAAGAATGAAGGAAAAAGCTTGGGGGCTGGTTGAACGATCAAAAAATGCATATAAGCGGAGAAGTATTCAATTAATTATTTCCATGTCATTTACACTGGTTGCCATTTTAAGCATGACGTTTATGGGGATTGCTTTTTATACGCATTTTATCAACAGCTCAAGAGAATCGGCCGTTGAGAACAATAAACAGATTTTGGATCAAGTAAGCTGGAGCTTAAATACTTATATTCGAAACATGATGAGTGTATCGGATACGATGTATTACAACGTCATCAAAAATAAAGACCTGACCTATGATAGCATTCATACAGAGATGAATCTTCTTTATGAGGCAAATAAGGATAATCTCATCAGCATTGCCTGCATTTCAGAGGACGGCGCGCTGATTGCTGCCTCCCCGGTCGCGACAAGGAAAGTCGGCGTTGATTTTAAGAAGCAGGAATGGTTTACGCAGGCAGAGGATAAAATCGAGAACCTGCATTTCTCCACACCGCATGTGCAGAACATGTTTGAAAGCAGCAATTATCGCTATTACTGGGTGGTATCACTGAGCAGGAGCGTGGAACTGACGAATATCGGGCGCATCAGGCGGGGCGTATTGCTTGTAGATATGAATTTTAGCGCGATCGAGCAGATGTTTACAAAGGTAAATGAGCGAGGAATTGGCTATGTCTATCTGATGGACCGTAACGGAGAAATTATTTTTCACCCAGAGCAAAAAGCAATCTATTCAGGATTAATTAAGGAAAATAATAAAAAGGCCGCTTTTTATGAGGATGGTAATCATGTGGAAAGCTTTTTGGGGGAGGAGCGTACGGTTGTTGTAAAAACAGTGGGTTATACCGGCTGGAAGATTGTCAGTGTGACCCCGGTTAAGGAATTTTCGATGAATTTGACGCAGCTTCGATTTTTTATGCTGATGGTTTGTACGATAACGGTCTTTTTGATTTTATTTGGCAATATTTTTATTTCCGACAGAGTGACGGATCCAATTCGTAAGCTTGAAGCCTCCATTAAGTATTTGGAGGAAGGAAATCTTGATGCGGATCACATTTATATTGGTGGTTCTCATGAAATTCGACATCTTGGAAGGACGATCACGTCAATGGTTAAGCAGATGCGCAGGCTGATGGATGACATGGTACGGGAACAGAAGGAAAAACGTAAAAGTGAACTGGATGCGCTACAATCGCAGATTAATCCCCATTTTCTTTATAATACGCTGGATTCGGTCGTGTGGATGGTCGAGAGTGAACGCTATAAAGAAGCGATATCAATGGTGACGGCACTTGCCAGCCTATTTCGCATTAGTTTAAGCAAGGGAAATAATATTATCTCAATTCGGGATGAAATTGTTCATGCCAGAAATTACTTGAGTATTCAGAAGGTTCGTTATAAAAACCGGTTTACGGTGACAATCGATATTGCGCCTGAGATTGAAGAATGCTCTACAATTAAGCTGATCATTCAGCCGATTCTTGAAAACGCGATTTACTACGGTGTCGAGCATATGGACGGAGACGGAGAAATCATACTGCGCGGCTATGAAAAGGACGGAGATATCTATATCGAGGTTTCCGACAACGGAATGGGAATCCCACAGGAGACGATGAAAACGCTGCTGACGAACAAAACAAAAACAAGGGGGAAAGGTTCGGGGATCGGACTTTGGAATGTCAATCAGCGGATTAGTCTTTACTTTAAAGGAGCCTATGGTCTATCGATCAGGAGTGAGCTGGATGAAGGGACGACTGTTACGATCCACCTTCCTAAAATTCCTTACGAGCAATATCGGGAAGGGGGCGAGGCTCCAAGATGAGGAAAAGCAGACGTTTCTTAAAAATCAGTATTGTTGTTGTACTTGTGCTGATTGTAGCGGAGTTTTATTACTATAGCAATTATAGTTCCAAGGAAGAGCCTGCATTTTCAATCTCGCTTATTGTGTATGGAAGCTCTGACCGATGGGAAAATCTGAAGCAGGGAGCTGAGCGGGCGGCGGATAGGACGATAGCGGAGGTCAATTTGATACCGATGTCCACCGAAACAAATGCAAAGGAACAGATTGCGCTCATTAACCGGGAAATTGCAAATGGCGCAGATGCGCTTATGATTGCGGCCTGCGACAGCCAGGAGATAGAACAGTATTTTCAGGAAACAAATGTGGAAATACCGGTTGTATTTGTACAAAGCGGACTGGAAAACAACGAAGATAATTGGTATATTTCGGCGGATAATTACGCGATGGGATATGAGCTTGCAAATATCGTTGCAGCAAATGAAAGAAATTGGATTAAAGCGGCAATCATTGCGGACAGAATGGAGAGAAAGAGCGTTTCCGAGCGTTTTCAGGGAGTCTACGATTCGTTGAGCCAGTATGCGGATGAGGTCGTCATTTGGGAGCGTGACGAAAATGAAAAGGATATCCAGACAATGTTGTTTTTGCAGAGAGAACTGACACAGGAGGCTGTAGATGTTGTGGTGGCTCTCGATACGAGCTCGATGGAAGCACTGATGGATGCGGTGGAAAATCTAAACAAAAACATTAAAGTATATGGTGTTGCAAACAGTGATAAAGCGGTTTATTATTTGGACAATGGAAAAATTAAATCGCTCATTTATCAAAATGAGTTCAGTATTGGATATTTGGGTGTGAAGGTTATTCTTGACGAAAAAGCATATGAAAAAAATAAAATTTTCAATATGGTAGAATATGAAATTGTTAATGAAGATGATATGTATTCGGCGGAGTATGAAAAGCTGCTGTTCCCTTTTGTTAAGTAGTGGTTTGCCCAGTTACTTAAATTTCTACCGGGATGTGGGGGATTACAAAATATGGAGCGATCGAATAAAAATAATAAACTATGGTGTCTTTTAGTCTGCGTACTGTTACTATTTTCTATGACCGCATGCTCGTATAAAGAGATGCTTTTGCACAGGGAAGAGAAAAAGCCCCAAAGCATCAAAATTGGCGTCAGTATTTATGATGAATATGATACGTTCATTTCCGATGTCGTGCAGAGCCTAAATGAGTGGAGCAAAGAGAAGGAAAACGAGGCGGGTATTACGATCTCACTTGAGGTTGTAAGCGCAAATGGCAGCCAGCTCACACAAAACGATCAGGTCGAAAAATTCATTGATAAGGGCTGTGACGTTATTTGTGTGAATCTTGTGGACAGAACGGATGCGACGGTAATCATCGACAAGGTAAAGAGTGCCGACATTCCGGTCATATTTTTCAACAGGGAACTTGTAGAAGAGGATTTGGAGCGCTGGGACAAGCTTTATTATGTGGGAGCGGTCGCGGAGCAATCAGGACGCTTGCAGGCGAAGGTTGTGACGGATGCTCTGAGCGATGAGCAATTTTTTAACGAAACCGATGTCAACCACGACGGTACGATCCAATATATTATGCTCGAAGGTGAAACCGGACATCAGGATGCACTTGTACGCACGCAGGTATCGATTGAGGAAATTAAGAAAGCGGGCTATTCGGTTGAAAAGCTTGGCGATGAAATTGCCAACTGGAACCGGGCACAGGCTGCGACAAAAATGGGGGCACTGCTGGAAAAATATCCGTGGCAGATTGAAATGATTATTGCAAATGATGATGATATGGCGCTTGGCGCAATTGATGCGCTGGATGCGGCTGGTATGGAGCATTGGCCGCTGATTGTCGGTATCAACGGTACAAAAAATGCGCTGGAAATGATCAAGACAAAGAAAATGGAGGGAACCGTCTATAATGATGCGGCAGGGCAGGCCGGTATGATTATGGAGCTTGCCTACGGGCTTGCCATAGACGGGGAAGTGCCCAAGGGAATCGGGCTGGATGATGGAAAATATGGGTATTTGCCTTACCGTATTATTAACTATGATAATGTGCAAAGCTATA
>CAZBRY010000094.1:0-249 GCA_964494285.1 uncultured Lachnospiraceae bacterium | reverse complement strand
CTATATCCGTAACACAGCGCAGTAACGCAGGTTTTGCAGGCAGAGCAAAAAAACGGTTTGAGGGGGACATATGCCGGAGGATACAGGGAAATCCAAATATTATATCGTGATGGAGCATCTGCGCAGCCAGATGATAAACGGAAAAATAAAGGCAGGCGACAAGCTTCCATCGGAAAATGAGCTTGTGAAGGAATTTGATGTGAGCCGGCATACGGTGCGCAAGGCGCTTTCCATCTTGGAAGGGGAGGG
>CAZBRY010000093.1:0-9267 GCA_964494285.1 uncultured Lachnospiraceae bacterium | reverse complement strand
ATTAAAGCTCATATCACCGGAAAGTGCGGAAGAAATTAAAGAAAAGCAGGAAAAGGTCAGAAAGCAGCGTTCCGAAAAGCGCAGAAGCAAAAAAGAAAAGGCTTGATAGTCTTTTCTTTTTTGCTTTTGAAGCATCTTGTTTAAAAATAAATATTTTCATTGCGCTTTCGATAGCGTTTTCGATTAATGCGACGGCGTCGTCGTCTGGAATACCAAAGCTTTTTAATAAATGCTTTTAAGAAAAAGACAATGAACAAAATACCGATCAAGCCGAGGATAATGAGAATGACGGTTTTAATGTTGACAAAAACGATCGTGTGCTCCGGTTTGACTGTTTCCGAAGTCACGGCGGAGGACTCTGTAATAATATTTGCAAACTCAAAAGAGTTTGCACCGCTATCCGCATAATTGATTGTTGCGGAGCCAACGTAATGGCCGCCGATCGTGTAGGTCAAAGAAGCGATTGAATTCGCAGAGCCGTCAGAATAAGCAATTTCCACATCTGCATCTGAAAAGACGGCTGTTTTCGGGATAACGACATCTCCGGTGTTGCTAATTGTGAGAATAGGTTTCGAACTGCCGATAATGTCGAGATTCGTATTAAAAAAGGTCGAGCTGTTTAGAGTGTATTCGGTTTCATTTGCGGCGATGTTCAGTGTTTGAAAATGATTGAAGCCGTAATCGAACAACTCCGCCGTATCTAAAAATTGATTTGGACTTTCTTCCTTCATAATAACACAGATTAGGCGCAGGCCATTTCTCTGCGCGCACGTGACAAGTGTCTGGCGCGCTTCGTCTGTGTAGCCGGTTTTACCGCCGACAATGCCATCATAAGCATATTGAAACCCGGAAAGCATCTGATGGTGGTTGTCAAGGGGGCGTTCTTCCGGTTGGATGTTAGTTGACGGAATCGTGTAATGTGTCGTTCCGGAAATTTTGGAAAGCGTTTCATTTTTATAGCATTCTCTTGCGATAAGAGCCAAATCATAAGCGGAGGTATAATGGTCGGTCTGCGGCAGACCGTTTGCATTTGCAAAATGGGTATTGGTGCAGCCAAGCTGGGCGGCACGCGCGTTCATCAAATCAATAAAGGAATCCAGATCACCGCCGATATGCTCCGCAAGTGCATAGGCAACCTCATTGGCAGAGCCTAAAAGAAGTCCGTAAAGGCATTGTTCGATCGTGAGCTGCTCACCGACGTCAATACCGATATGGCTGGAATTCCGCTCGATATTAAAAATGGCGTCATGAGAAAAGGTAACAATTTCGTCCATTGTCGAATTTTCTATAACAAGAAGCGCAGTCAGAAGCTTCGTTGTGCTTGCGGGATAAAGCTGTTCCTGTACATTTTTTTCGTATAACACAATGCCGGTATCTACATCCATCAAAATGGCAGACTCCGCACCAATCATGGGGCCGTCAGGCCAGCCACTGATTTCGTTCGTTTCTACGGTCATCCATTTCCTGGCTTCCGCTTGTTCGTGCAGATCCTCTGTGGGGACGGTGTTAATGGCATAGACAGGAATGCTTCCGGTAAACGTAAGCAAAATACATAAAAATAATGCTGGGATATATTTTTTATAATAATCTCTCATAAAATCCTCTTTACTTATTTTTGAAAAACAATCATATAATTATACTTTATTATCATACAACATTCCATAAAAAAAACCAAAGAACTTTCTGTGAACTTTTGACTTGTTGGAAATCATAAAATATAAAACAAAGGAAGGAAGCCGTTGCTAAAAAAAGTATTTTATACTATACTTATTTTAGTAATCACACAGTTTGGAGAAAATTATGCGTTTAAGAAATATTACGGGATCCAGGGAATTTATTGCTGGAAATGAGTTTGTTGTTCATGAGCCGGAAAAGTATAAAGGGAACTGGAAGTCGGAAATATTTAATAATCAAAAGGAACTGCAGATCGAAATCGGAATGGGAAAAGGCCGATTTATTATGGATCTGGCAAGGAGAAACCCGCAGATTAATTTTATTGGAATAGAAAAGTATTCAAGCGTTTTGCTCCGGGCAATTCAAAAAATGGAGCAGGAGCAGGAGTTGCTTTTCAACCTTAAGTTTATTCGAATGGATGCGGAGGTGATTGCAGAGGTCTTTGCAGGGGGTGAAGTAGATAAAATTTACTTGAATTTTTCCGACCCATGGCCAAAGGACAGACACGCAAAGCGCAGACTTCCATCAAGAGAATTTTTAGGACGATATTCTCAAATATTGAAGAAAGGAGCTGAGCTGGAATTCAAGACCGATAATCGGAAGCTGTTTGATTTTGCAATGGAGGAGGCTGCGGCGGCAGGCTGGGAAATAAAGCAGTATACGTATGATTTGCATAACAATTCAGAAATGGTAAAAGATAATATTATGACAGAGTACGAAGAAAAGTTTTCGGAAAATGGAAATCCGATCTGTAAATATGTCATTACACAAAGATAAAGGAGGAGATCGCTATGGCAGAAATTTTTAATGATGCAAATTTTGAAGAAAAGGTATTAAAATCGGAAAAACCGGTGCTTGTTGATTTTTACGCGGATTGGTGTGGTCCTTGCAAAATGATGGGGCCGGTTGTGGAGGAGATCGCAAAGGAATACGGAGACAGTGTTGTGGTGGGAAAGCTGAATATTGATGATAATATGATTACAGCACAAAGCTACAAGGTAATGACGATTCCAACGCTGATTGTTTTCAAGAATGGCGTGCCGGTGGAGACGAGTATTGGTGTTGTTCCCAAAGGCAAGCTGGTAGAAATGATAACGACATAAGTTTTATTTAAAAGTCGGAAATGGTTTTCCAATGATAAAGCCGAAGAAGCGATTAATCAGCCAAATCATGACGGTTACGAAAATAAGAATGACGAGAATTACCGTCAAATAGCTGACGTAGCCGCGTGCTCTTGTAATAAACTGATTGAGATACATCGCACACTGCATCCCCGTGTAAAGAACGGTCTCGTTATTGTGTACGGCCATAAAGATAAGAGAGTTTACACCCCAATATTGAATGAGTTTGACCGGTCTCATATTTTTACAGATCAAAATTAATCCAAAAGAGCCGGACAGCGCGCATAAATAATAGAAAAACAGGTTTTTTTGGACGAGAGAACGGAAATCCACGCCATTGTTTATGTGGGTAAAGGCGGCACCGATGCCCATCAGTAAAATTCCTAGGAGAAGCTCTTTGAAACAGAGCTTCTCTTTTTGCTGAAATAAATAAAATATATAATAGCCAATACAGATAAAAGCACAAACCAAAAATGGTCTGAGCAGAGCAAGAGAAAGCTCATGCAGACGCTCTTTCAGCGGAGTATCGTAAGTAAGCTGCTGTAAATACCAGCTTATGGCGGAAGCGGCTAGGGTCAGCAGAATAATCGTGAGGATCGATTTTTTTGTCCCGAGCTTTTTTGTTAGAATTAAAAATAGCTGCTCTCCGAAAAACAATGCGGGAAGAAACCAAAGTACATTCATGCCATACATGCTGAAAACATACCATAGATTGACATAAAGCGTCTCCGGTGAAATTGTACCGCTGAAAAACAGCGCGTAGAAGACAACGCTGATATAAAAAAGACTGAACCAGAAATAAGGAATCATAATAGCGCGAAATCTTTTCTTGGCCAGCGTCTTCAGATCCTTTGTGGTATCTTGCTTAAAATTCATAAGCATACCGGAAATGAGAAAGAAAAGCGGCATATGAAAAGAAAAAATCCATGTACAAAGCGGAAGAATATAAGGAGAATAGCTAAAAATCGAATCTCCCTGTAAGTGTCCCAAAAGGACAAGTAGCATACCAAACCCTTTTGCCATATCAAGATAAACGAGTCGTTTTCCTGTTTCCATAATACCTCCGGAATTTAAATGATAAAGATTTCTTTCTATTTAGAACGAGTCTTTCCTATTATAAAGGGAAAAAATCGGTTGGTCATTTCGATAACAACCACTTCGATCAAAAAGGTAAAAATCATGATATTAAATAAGAAAATGTAGCCCTTCGCTCTTGTAACGACCGTATCAACCTTCCATGCAAGAAGAATTGCCGCATAAAGAATATAACAGTTTACATGTGTGGACATAACAATCAGAGAGTTTTTCCCGAAGTAGCCGATAGACGGTACGTATTTACAATTTTTACAGATAAGAATAAGACCAAAAGAGCCGAGCAGTGCACACAAGTAAAAGATTGGTACGTTCTTTAAAATAATATAATGAAAGTCCACGCAGTTGTTGATTTGGGAAAGAGGAAGATTGATCAGAAACATGAGAATACCAAACAGAAGCTCTCCGATTGAAAAGGCTTCTGCCTTTTTCAGCAGGTAAAAGGAATAATAGGCAATGCAGACAAAGGACATTGCAATGATGCCGCGCAAAAAAACTCTTAGGAAATCAATAAGGGAGGTAATCAGCAGAGAGCTTTTATAAGCGGTATCAATTCGGCCGATTCCAAGCTGTGCCATGTAGGCGAGCAGCGAGCAGAAAAGGATCGTAACAATTGAAACCACACAGGGCAACTTTTTTGTAAGAAATAAAAAGCCTATTTCAGCTAGAAACAACGCCGGAAGAAACCATAGTACTGAAACTCCGTAAAAAGTAGCGGAATGAATGAGATTTACCCAAAATGTGCGCAGATCAATTTTATGAAGCAATACGTTTAAAATATCAATAAAAAAATAAAGAAGACTGAACCAAAGATAGGGAATGAGGATGGAGTGCCATTTTTTGCGGAGGATTTCGGAAAAGTCTTTTGACAATTCATCTTTATAATGTATTAATAGCCCCGAGATAACAAAAAATAAGGGCATATGAAAGGAAGAAATCCAGGCCCGGAGCGGTTCGCTGATATATTCTATATGACCAAGCACAACGAGAATGATGCCAAGCCCTTTTGCCATATCAAAATAGGTTAATCGTTTGGAAGTCATAAGCATAATCTCCAATTTATAGATATTATCTTCTATTTTAGAAGAGAATGACAGAAAAGACAAGGAAAAAGATATATTTAAATTTATAGATTGCATTTTTTAAAAGTAAGGACTATAATCAGCTATATTTGTTGAAAATTGAAGAAGAGGGTTTGCCATGGATGTGATGATATCAAAATTATCTGAAATTGAAGCTGCGGCATCAAATATCGTAGAAAATGCCAGAAAGAAAAAAAATGATATTTTTAAAGAGGCGGATGAGAAGAAAAAAAGTATAGACGAAGAGGCCGAAAAGGAACTCGAGCAAAGAATTGCTGACCTAAAAAAAGAGATGGAAGAAAAAAAGGAGAAGGATGTTGCGGATTTAAAGTTGAGTACGCAGCAATCGATTCATAAAATCTCCGAAGTTTATGAAAGACATCATAAGGAAATTGCAGAGGAAATGGCCGAACGTATATTAGAAGCGGTTCGTTAATGACGATATGGCAATGAAAGGTGAGGAAGTCATATGAGCGGATTAAGTGCCTATGGAGGAATTACTGCGAAAATCCGAGCGAAGCAAAGGAAAATGTTCCATGCGGAAGACTATGAGCGATTAATTTCATGTAAGTCTGTAAAAGAGATCCTTGAAATTCTGGAGGAAAGCGAAGGCTATCATAAGCTGTTTGCAGAGATGAATTTAAATGACTTGCATAGAGGAACGATAGAGTTGATTTTAAAAAAGGCTTTGTATGAGGATTATAGAAGTCTATATAAATTTTCAAATGAAAAACAAAAAAAATATTTAAAAATATACTTTCGTAAATTGGAATTGATTTTTTTAAAGGCGTGTCTGCGCAATCTGTTTAATAAGGAAAAAGCCGGGTTAGAAATTGCGGGAGAAATCAGAGAAATCTTTTCAAAGTATTCAAAGCTGGAGGTAGAGCAGCTTGCAGGAGCGACGACAGAAGAAGCTTTTGTGGAGGCGCTGAAAGGAAGCGAATATTATGGAAGCATGAATGCAGTTTTACAGCGCGGCGACAATACGATGTTTGACTATGAGGTTTCCTTGGATTTGTATTATTTTACAAGACTTTGGAACATAATAGAGACGGAATTTTCTGGTCTGGATTCGGAGATTTTAATAAGAAGCGACGGGTACCGGATTGATTTGCTAAATTTGCAGTGGATTTATCGCTGCAAAAAGTATTACAAGGTTTCCACTGCTGATATTTTCGCGCTTTTGATTCCAATCAATTATAGGCTGCGCAAGGAGGAGATGCTTGAACTGGTCGAGGCGGGCGGTATCACGGAGTATGACCGATTGTTAAAAAAGACCGCTTACGGAAAGCTATATCCGGATATTTCAGGCGGGAATCTGGAGGAAATCTATAGCTATTTGATAGATAAAATCAATAATGCAGATTCAAGGAAATATCCCTATTCGGTTGCGGTTCTCAATACTTATTTATATAAAAAGGAGCACGAGATCAAAAAAATCACGACGATACTGGAAGGTATCCGATATGGCATAGATTATGAAGAGATCCTTGACTATGCGGGATTGAAAGGAGGAACGGTTACGTGATTGAGAATATGAGCTTTATAAATATCATGGGGCCAAAGGATGATTTTGACCGGGTTGTACAGAATTATCTGAGCAAATATGATATGCAGCTTGAAAATGCATTGTCAGAATTAAAGACCGTGCACAATATCAAACCGTTTATTGATACAAACCCATATGAGGAAGCACTTAAAATTTGTGAGGAGCTTGTAAATCAAATTGGCGACCCAGAAAGGGACACCTTGGAAAATGCACAGAAACTGACAATCAAGGATGCGGCGAAATTTGTTGAGAAAATTAATACAGGTGCAAAAAAGCTGGAAAAGAAAAAAAGAGGTTTGGAGACGGAGCTGAAAGTAAAGAAGGAATCCCTTGAAAGAATCCTTCCTTATAGGGAATTAAAGTATAATATTTCTTCTATTTTAGATTTTAAGTTTATCAAATTTCGATTTGGTAAATTCCAAAGGGAATATTATGAGAAATTTAAAAAAACAATTTACGACGAAACACTGGCACTTTTCTGTGAATGCTATTCCAATAAGGAATATGTATGGGGCGTTTATTTTACGGCAGACGAACTGACGGACAGGATTGATACCATTTTCTCTTCCCTTCATTTTGAACGGATTTTTCTTCCCGATGAATATGAAGGAACGACGGAAGAGGCTTGTGCACTGTTGGAAAGGCAGATCAATATCCTTCAAAAGTCGATTACAAAAATTAAGGAAGAGAAAGAAAAGTTTTTTGATGAATATGCCGCTATTTTATTGACGGCCAAAGAGAAGCTCACACGCTATTCCGTGAACTTTAATGTCAGAAAAATGGCAGCCTGCACGGATGATAAGGAAAACACCTATTTTATTCTCTGCGGCTGGATGTCCAATAAAGATGCGGCAGCCTTTAAAAAAGAGATTGCCAATGACAAGAAAATCACCTGCTATATTGAGGAGGAGCATCAGAATATTTTCAGCAAGCCGCCGACAGCGTTAAAAAATCCAAAGATTTTTCGGCCATTTGAGATGTTCATCCGAATGTATGGGCTTCCGGCCTATAACGAAATTGATCCAACCATTTTTGTGGCGCTAACCTACTCGTTTATTTTCGGTATTATGTTTGGCGATGTGGGGCAGGGCTTATGTCTGGCAATCGGAGGATTTATTCTATATAAGAAAAAGAAAATGGATTTGGCGGCAATTATTGGGAGCTGCGGTATTTTTTCCACAATATTTGGCTTTTTGTTCGGTAGCTTCTTTGGATTTGAAAATATCATAGAACCCGTTTGGATACGGCCCGCTTCCTATATGGCGACGGTGCCGTTTATCGGAAAGCTGAATTATATTTTTATTATTACAGTTGCATTTGGTATGTTTATCATTCTGCTTTCGATGGTCTTTCATATGGTCAACTCTTATAAGGAGCATGAATTGACAAAAGCAGTTATGGATACGAACGGAGCCGCTGGTTTTGTGTTTTTTGCGGCGCTCGTGTTTGTGATCGCCCTGTTCATGACAGGAAAGAGACTTCCGGCCGGAATTATTTTGGGCGTGATGTTTGGCATTCCGCTTCTGCTGATCGCGCTCAAGGAGCCGATCACAAACCTTGTTGAAAAGAGGGCGAAGTTATTGCCGGACGGGAAAGGGATGTTTATCGTACAGACCTTCTTCGAGCTATTTGAAGTACTGCTCAGCTATTTTTCCAATACACTTTCATTTGTGCGTATTGGAGCGTTTGCGGTCAGCCATGCATCGATGATGGAGGTTGTGCTGATGCTTGCAGGAGCGGAGCAGGGAAGTCCGAATTGGTTCGTTATTGTTTTAGGCAACATATTTGTCTGCGGCTTGGAAGGTTTAATCGTAGGGATTCAGGTATTAAGGCTTGAATATTATGAAATGTTTTCAAGGTTCTATCGTGGAACAGGCAGGGAATTCAAACCATATAGGACGCAGGAAAACTCAATCAAATAAAATAGGGAGGTCATTCAAATGACAGAAACAGCAGTAAAAATATTATTGGCAGCAGCATTAATCTTGGGTATCGTAATTCCTTTTGGAGCGTTTTTGATTGGAGAGCATACAAGGGGAAGGTATAAGACGACGATCGGAATCAACGCATTTTTCTTTTTTTCTACAATGGTGATCGCAAACATCCTGATGTACTCCAACGTATCAGCAGCAGAAGTCGCATCGGCAGCGACGCTTTCTACTGGTCTTGGCTATATTGCGGCGGCGCTTTCCACAGGTGCCTCCTGTATTGGAGGTGGTATTGCTGTAGCAAGTGCCGCGAGCTCCGCGCTTGGTGCGATTAGTGAGGATCAGAGCATCCTTGGTAAATCGCTCATTTTTGTTGGTTTGGCAGAAGGTATCGCCCTCTACGGCTTGATTATTTCATTCATGATCTTAGGTAAACTGGGCTAATGAAAATGTATTTGATCAGCGATAATGTCGATACCTATACCGGAATGCGTCTTGCCGGCGTAGAGGGTGCCGTAGTCCATGAAAGGCAGGAGCTTCTGGAAGAGCTAAACAAGGCAATTGCAGATAAAGAAATAGGTATTATTTTGTTGACTGAAAAATTCGGGAAGGAATTTCCGGATATTATTGATGATGTGCGGCTTCACAGGAAGCAGCCGCTGCTTGTGGAAATACCTGATCGTCATGGAACGGGACGCGCGCCTGACTTTATCACTTCCTATGTCAGTGAAGCAATCGGATTAAAACTTTAATGATTTCATGAAAGAAGGTGGATCGAATGACAACAGATGAGAAGCTGCAGGAACTTCTGGATACGACGA
>CAZBRY010000092.1:0-9329 GCA_964494285.1 uncultured Lachnospiraceae bacterium | reverse complement strand
CGGCAAACGGAACAAACACCACAGCAGACCGTGATGCGATTCAGCTTGAGGTTAAAGCTCTTGTATCTGAGATCCAGAGAGTTAAGCAGTCTACGGAGTTTAACACATTGAGCTTGTTAAACGGTACATTTGCAACGGCGAACAAAATTGCAATTCAGGTTGGCGCAGCGAATACTTCATCCCAGAGAATCAGGATCAACATTGAGAACATTTCTGTTGGAAGACTTGGTAATGACTTAAAGTTGAACAAGCTTGATATGGCTACACTTAGTGGCGCGCGTAAGGCTATTTCATCCATTACGACAGCAATTGCTCAGATTTCCCACATCCGTTCTTCACTCGGTGCAGTACAGAACAGATTAGAGCACACGATTGCCAACTTGGACAACGTAGTTGAGAATACGACAAGTGCTGAATCCTCAATCCGCGATACTGACATGGCAGCAACAATGGTTGATTACACGAAGAATAGTATTCTTCAGCAGGCTGGACAGGCTATGCTTGCTCAGGCAAATCAGTCAACCCAGGGCGTTCTGGCATTACTCGGCTAATCAAAACTACTATAAAGAAAAGAGACCGGCGACGCCGGTCTTTTTTCTGTTTCTGCCACGTAGGTCTAGAAAAGAATGAAAGAAAATGATAGACTATTACTATTGGCAGAATCAATTGGAGGTAGGAGTATTGAAAAAAATATGTGTGATCATCCCCTGCTATAATGCAGAGAAATGTCTGCAGTCTTGTCTGAAGTCGCTGGAGGCGCAAACGATTGGTTTGAACTGTCTGGAACTTATCTTTGTCAATGATGCATCGACAGATGCCACACTGCAGGTTTTGGAAGGCTTTCAAAAGAAACACCCTGCATCTGTGGTCATTATAGACAGTAAAGAAAATCTTCATCAAGGCGGCGCGCGTAATTTAGGGCTTGCCCGCGCGACGGCAGATTACATTGCATTTATGGATGACGATGATATCATGGAAGATTCGATGCTGGAAAAGCTGTATGATAAGGCAGAAGAAAAGCATTGCGATATCGTTGTCAGCTATGCCCAAAAGGGAAGTCTGGAAGAGTGGCCTTTAATAAGGATGGGAAGAACAGGGCGTGAAGATCGTTTTTTTGAAATCACGAATGAAAAAGAAAGGGCGGTTTTTTTGAAAATAGACATCAACCGCGCTATCTGGAATAAGTTATATCGGCGCGAGTTGATTGCGGATCATAAGATTGATTTCTTGGAGCATATGATTTATGATGATATCTATTTCAGCGGACTCGTGAAACGTTATACCAGGAGTATTTACATTTTAGAGGAATATTTATATTATCATGTTGTTCACAAGGAGGCTGCCTCTATCAGTACAGAGATCTGGGAGCATAAGATCGGGTATTTTGATGCGAATTTAGCATTGGTCAAGCGATTGAGGGAACAGAAGCTTTATCAGGCTCATGAGAGCTATTATGAACATGAATTTATCATGGAGTATATTACTGTAGTGAGCTCTTTTATTAAGATTTATGGACGGATTCCTTATGCGGTATTAAAGAGGATCGTTCAGGAAACGGTTCGTCTGTTTCCGCAGTACAGTAGAAATGCGGTTGTAAACGCCTTCCTAAAAAAAGGGTCTTCTTTTGAGCGGATTGCCTGCAAACTTCTGTTTATTGATTTTGATGCGATCTCTCTGTCAGCGGGAGACCGAATTGAGGGCATACTGATCGGCGATCCATCAAGGGAATATTCTTTTTCAGAAAATCTGAAGAACCTAATCGGTTTATTAAGACTGTTGACAGAATATTTACTGAACAATGAAATGCGACAATTTAATGAGACGATGAAGGAGCTTTCCGAACTGCTCAGCTTTGTGTTTCCTCTTATTATCAGCTCCTATGCGAAACCGGAACTGAAAGACGTTGCTGGCGATGTGCTGTATTGGTCGGAACAGCTTGGGAAGATTGTGTGTGTGCTGGAGGAAGAGGATCGATTTCAAATAATAGACATCCTTTATTATGAAACGAGAGAGAATTTAATTAATTACCAGCGGTTAATAGAGGAGCGGGGGATCGTCATATGAGTCGAGAATTTTGGAACAAAAATCTGGAGTGCATCAGAAAACGATATCCTCATATGGAGGAGGAGCTTACGAAGGAGCCGGACGAGCCGCAGGACATCACTGTTGGAGTGCAGGAGGTATGCGACAAACGTGTATTGTACGCGGTCGAGGGAGAGAAAGTTTTTCAGCTTGACAGCCTTTATGACAGCGTAAAGATGCTGAAGCTCTGGTCGGAAGGGATGGATGGAAACTGGAGTCTGAATGCGAAGCTGCTGCTGTTTGGCCTTGGAAATGGGATGTATGCCCGCGAGTTTTTAAGACATGCCTCTGCCGATCATACGGCTATTGTATATGAGCCTTCTTCGGTCATCCTGCGGACAGTGCTACAGGAATTCGACCTGTCGGATCTTTTATCTGACCGTCGTGTGACATTGTTGCTGCGCGATACGATGGATCAGGCGGTGGAGACCTACTTTTATGACTTGCTGACCTTTACGGACATGGAGAGCTTTCGGTATTCCAATTATTTGAATTACAGCTCACTTTTCAGAGAACAATATGTGGAATATATGGAGGGGATCCAGAACGCCTGCAATGGCATCAATTCGACGCAGGGAGTCATCGGCAGGTTTGGAAAGCAATATAATGAAAATACATTTGCGAATTTAAAATATTTTATAAATGGAAAATCTTTGGACAGCTTGTACCGGAATCTTCCAAATAGACTGCCGGCCATCGTTGTTGCGGCGGGTCCTTCTCTTGATAAAAATATTAAGGTTCTCCATCAGGCAAAGGGGAAGGCGTTACTCATTGCTGTTGATTCCTCCTTAAGGCCGCTGCTTCGGGAGGGAATCATTCCTGATTTATGCATCAGCGTGGACGGGAAAAAGAATATCGGGCATTTTTCTGAGGAAGCCTCCAAGGATATTCCGCTTGTCTGCATGCTTGTTTCCAATAAAGAGGTACTGGCCGGGCATCGCGCACAAAAATTCTTTTTGAATGATTTGAACCATCACATCCAACATTTCCTGTCGGAACATGAATTGGTGCTGCCTGTTACCGCGACAGGGGGATCGGTCGCGAATGATGCCTTTTCTCTTGCAAGACTGCTTGGAAGAAAGACGATTATTTTGGTTGGGCAGGATTTGGCCTATACTGACAATAAGACACACTCTGTAGCAACCGTGCGGGGTGAGTGGAACCAGGATGTGACGAAGTTTACGAATCATGTATGGATGGAAGGAATTGACGGCAAACCGATTTTATCCTCCGGAGAGTTTCAGCTTTATCGGACCTGGTTTGAAGAGCAAATTATTAATTGTCCGGACCTCAAAGTGATCGATGCGACCGAGGGCGGTGCGAAGATTAAGGGTAGCGTTATTAAAAGCTTGGAGCAGGTGATTTTAGAAGAATGCGCAGAAGAGTTTGATTTTAATAAAGCTCTTGAGAATACACGAGACTTTTTCAACAAAGGTGAAAAAACAGCGCTACTTGCCTATCTGAACAAGCTCCCAAAAGAATTAGAGGCGTGCCGGAAGATTGCCACAGAGGGTCAGGTCTGCTATGATAAAATGTTAAGGCTGATCTATCAGAATAAATATTATGGAAAGGAATTGAAAAAACTTTCGGAACGAACCGGTGAGATCGGAGACCTTCTCGATCAAGCGCCTGTCATGGAATATGTAAAAAATGAAATTCAGCAGCAGACGACAGAAATGCTAAAAGATATTTATCAGAAAGAGACGGATGAAAGAAAAGAACTGATTTCTGTTTGTAAAAGTGGTAAGGAATACTTGGAGTTGATGGAGAATACGCTGAAAAGCATGCTGCTGACTGTCGATGAGCGGCTGATGGCAGTAAAGATGGAATCGCAGAACGGCTATTATGGAAATCGGATACTGCTGATCAAAGGGCACTCGGCGAGTGAGGTATTGCGCCTTGCGATGGATCGGCTTGCAGGGGGATTTTGCGAACGGAGGGAAACGGTTAAGATTTTTGATTTGAATGATGGAATTGAAACCGATGCGGAGAAGGCGGCATTATTTCAAGAAATTACAAGCAATGATAACAAGCTCATCGTTTCTATGCAGGCGCTGCTTTTTGATGCGGAATATGAGGGAAAAAGTCTGGCAGATTATGCACTGTGTCCGGTATTGGGGTGGATCTTTGACCATCCTGCAGATCATTGCAGACGTTTGCTGTTGCCTAAAGGCGGAAATATTCATATCGCTTGTGTGGACAACTATCATGTGAAGCTGATCGAGCGTTTCTTTCCCAATATTAAGTATGTGCATTTTCTGCCCCACGAGGGATTTATTAACAAAGCGGATCATAAAAGCTGGGCAGAACGGGAAATAGAAATTCTTTTTGCGGGAAATTATCAGGATTATCAGCGTTCCCTTTCCTCACTGGAGAGCATGGATGATTCTCTGCAAGAAATAAAGAATATGTTGCTGCAAAAAACAATTGCTCAAATGGAAACCCCTTATGAAATAAACTTGGAGAAATGTCTTCAGGAAATGGGTATTGTTTATGATTCTGCATTGTTTATCAATTTGCTGGAGGTGATGTATCCGGTTTATCATGTTATCTATGAAAAGAGCAGATATGACTGTATGTTAACACTTTTGGAAGCTGGATTCCGGGTGACAGTATGTGGAAACGGTTGGGAGATGCTGGCCGCAAGATATCCGGAAAATTTATTGGTTCTGCAGAACAAGACATATTTGATCGAGGATGTTATACAGCTGATGGGAAATGCGAAGTTTGTTCTAAATACGGTTCCGGCGTTCCGGGCGGGTGCCCACGAGAGGATTTTTACAGCAATGCTTGCTGGGGCGGTTTGCGTCACAGATGAAAATGAATATTTGCGCGGGATTTTGTCTGAGGAAGAAGTGCTGTTTTATTCCATAGACGAGTTAGGGCTGCTCCCTCAAAGGATAAGGGAAATAGAGGAAACGCCCCAGACGGCGGTTCAAATGGTTGAACGGTCATACAAAAAAGCATGTGGTTTCCACACATGGGAGCATGCGGCAGGAAAGATCTTGCAGTTATTAAATATCTAAGTTCTGCCGATATCATAAATATAAAATACTGCAGAAAAAGAGGTGTCACTATGGCAGGAGAGAATCCGATGTTTGAGGAGTTGTTTATTTTTGAGATGGCAAACAGCCATCAGGGAAGTGTGGAGCATGGAATTGATATTATTAAAGCGATGGGAAAGATTGCGAGAAAGCATAATATTAAGGCTGCGGTGAAGCTGCAGTACCGTGATCTGGATACCTTTATCCATCCTGATTTCAAGGACAGGGCGGATGTTAAGCATATTCCGCGGTTTATGAGTACGCGATTAAATTATGATCAATTTACGGAGCTTGTGGGCAGCGTTCGCGCCGAAGGGATGCTCACGATGAGTACGCCGTTTGATGAGACCGGTGTCGAATGGTGCATGGATCAGGGCATCGATATCATCAAAATTGCAAGCTGCTCCTCTCTTGATTGGCCGTTGCTTACGAAAGTGGCTTCGGCACGCAAACCGCTGATCATTTCGACGGGCGGTAAGACAATCGAAGATATTGATAAGATTTATAACTTTTTCACACACAGGGGCTGTGAATTTGCCTTTTTACATTGCATTGCGGAATATCCGGCTCCGCCAGAGAGCCTGCAGCTGAATTTCATCGACAGGATGAACCGGCGCTACCGCGACGTAACGATTGGTTATTCGGGACATGAGGCTCCTGAGGATCAGATTGCGGCAATGATGGCAGTGGCGAAGGGGGCAAAAATCATGGAGCGTCATGTCGGTATTCCGACGGAGAAGATTACCCTGAATGCATATTCCATGAATCCGGAGCAGGCGGAGAAATGGGTATTGGCAGTGCTACAAGCCAAGTCCATGTGCGGCCTCAAGCGGGACAATAAAAAATATGTCAGTCAGGAAGAACTTGATTCGCTGCGTTCGCTGATGCGTGGTGTTTATGCGAAGCGAGACATTAAGGCCGGCGAGGTTCTCACCGAGGCAGATGTGTTTTACGCAATGCCCTGCGGTGAAAAACAATTGACAAGCGGCGATTTTAAAGATGGAAAAATGACGGCCTCCAGGGATTATAAACTGAATGAGGAAATACAGGAAAAACCGAGAACTACCGGCGTCGGTATCGTGCGCGGCGCAATTCATGATGCGAAAGGTATGCTTTATGAGGCAGGAATCGCTCTGGGCAGTGACTTTGAGGTAGAGCTTTCTCACCATTACGGAATTCCGCATTTTAGGCAATACGGCGCGATTATTATTAACATTATTAATCGGGAATACTGTAAAAAATATATTATCGTGCTCCCGGGTCAGAAGCATCCGATGCATGCGCACCAGATCAAGGAGGAGACATTCCAGGTGCTTTACGGAGATCTGGATGTTCAGTTTGAAAATGGCACCGAAAAGCAGTTAAAACCCGGCGATATTCAGACTGTCCTGCGCGGCGAATATCACGCCTTTGCCTCCACGTCCGGCGCTATCTTTGAAGAGGTTTCCACGCAGCACATTAAGAGCGACTCCTACTACAAGGATAAGGAAATTAGTTCCCTCGATCCAATGGAGCGAAAAACATATTTGAAGAAGTGGTAAACTATTTTAGGTTACTTTTATCTATTTGAAGAATATAAAAAGAATCTTTTGCGAACATATTGACAAAGGATTCTTTTTATATTATTGTTGTATTACAGTTTCAAAGAAATATCAAGTCTACCATGCTTCTTAGCAGTCTGGCATTCTGCCAATTATTCCATGCATGAGAATAAAGTAATGAGGTGATAATTGTGAAAAAACAACGTTTATTTTAGTAATAATGAACAATTGTAAATACGGATGTACAGAATTATAATGTTAATAAGGAGAAGATGAATTATGGGAAATGAAGAAATGATACTAAAAAAACTTGATAAAATCGATATGATTGATGTAATCGTAACCAAACTCGACAAACTTGATAAGATCGATGTGATCATAACCAGACTGGATAAACTGGAGACCAAAATGGACAGCATGGAGACCAGAATGGACAGCGTGGAAACCAAAATGGACAGCATGGAGACCAAAATGGATAGCATGGAGACCAAAATGGACAGCATGGAGACCAAAATGGATAGCATGGAGACCAAAATGGATAGCATGGAGACCAAAATGGACAGCATGGAAACCAGAATGGATAGCATGCATGATGAACTGAAAGAATTCAAGGAAGAGACTAATTTGAATTTTATAAAGGCTGAGGGCGAACGTGGTTATTTAGACAAAGAGCTTTCTAAGACCAATGCAAAAGTATCCGAACTGCAGGGGGATGTTACTCATATTAAGGAAACAATTCATGTAATCCAAACGAAGCTTGGATGCGAGCAGGATGTTCCTAAAATATCGGTGCGCCTCGGTTCTGTTGAAACAGTGGTTAGCAGACATACGGATCAAATCGACAGTCTGAACCGACAAGTTGGGCTGGCATAAGTGAACCTATAGGAATTTAAGGAGATTAGCAATCCGCATTAAGAATTCTTGCGAACACGCCGATATATAGAATAACGGATTTACGAAATCGAATGGAATCGGGCGGGAATCGGATATGAATACGAAAAAGATAAAAGAGGGAATCAAATATTGGTCACAGCTATTGCTTTTGCCGATATATGGGTTCTCTTTTTTGGTGCCGCGAGATAAGAACATTTGGCTGTTCGGAAGCACGTTTGGAAGGCGGTTTGCGGATAATCCTAGGTATTTCTATTTGTATGTATGCCAGAATTACCCACAGATTTGCGCAATTTGGATATCCCATAATAAAGAAGTAGTGGATTTCCTATGGAAAAATGGATATGAAGCATATTATTACCACTCCCCGCGTGGGATTTTTTATGCGATGCGAGCGGGAATCTATATTTTTGATAATTATTCCAAGGATATCAACTTCTGGCAGTCAGGCGGTGCGATAAAAATCAATCTATGGCACGGATCCGGCAACAAGCGGACAAACTATGATAACGTGTTTGATCAAGTGCGTCACCCGAAAAATTCATGGGAGAGGTGGAAGGGTTTTCCAAGGAGACTTTCCGATGAAAAACCAACTCACTATACGCTTGCAACCTCACCGGCCATGCGTGATATTTTTATATCGGCGTTTCGGACAGACAAGAGCCATATTATCGTAGAGGGATATCCGAGAAATGATGCGCTGTTTTCCTATGAGGAGTCCCGCATTCAAAATTTATTGACGGAACAGGAAAGATCGCTTTATGATGTAATTGAATCCTGGCGGGAAAAAGGGTATCGGATTCTTGCCTATATGCCGACCTTCCGCGATTCCGAAAAGAAATTTTTTGATGTAATGGATCTGGACGCATTTGATCGGTTTCTTGAGCGTGAGCGGTTAATTTTTATTACCAAAATGCATCCAAAGTCAAAGCTGGAACAGGAATTCAGAAAAATCCAACATTTCAATATCATTCATGCGGCTGCTGAAATTGATGTTTATTCGTTTTTGAAAACGGTGGATCTGCTGATTACGGATTATTCTTCAGTATATACGGACTATATGCTGTTAGATAGACCTGTTATCGCTTTTCAGTATGACTGGAAGGAGTACTGCGCGGATACAAGGGAATGCTATATCGAGCAGGATGAATATATGCCGGAACTGAAAGTGACTACGATGGGGGAACTGATGCGGGGCATTCAAAGCGTTTTAATTGAGGATTGCTGCCTTGCGAAGCGCCGTATTTCCAGGATGCGCATGTTTGCACAGTCGGATGGAAAATCATCGCAGCGGTTATTTGAAAGGATAATAAGTATCAGTGAAAATAAGGGGGTTACAGGATGAATATTGCGATGCTGATAGCAGGCGGAAGCGGACAACGGATGCGTCAGGATATTCCGAAGCAGTTTATTAACGTCAATGACAGGCCGGTCATTGTATATACGTTGGAAGCGTTTCAAAAGCATCCAAATATCGATGCGATTGCGGTCGTATGTCTGGAAGGTTGGGGTGAAATCCTGCGAGCCTATGCAAAACAGTTTAATATTACAAAGCTGCAGTTGAAAGAGGCTTGTAAAGAGGAAGATATGGTACTGATTCACGATGCAATCAGGCCGCTCGTATCTCAGGAAATCATCTCGGATAACATTAGTTGCTGTACGCAGCATGGTTCCGCGATTACAGTGATCCCTTGTGCGGAAGCGATGCTTCTGACCATGGACAATGAAAGCTCTACAAAAGAAGTCCCGCGCAGTGAGCTTGTAAGAACTC
>CAZBRY010000091.1:0-9382 GCA_964494285.1 uncultured Lachnospiraceae bacterium | reverse complement strand
GCGCAGAGTATAAAATCAATGAGAAGAATGATTCTTGCGAATAAAAAGCAATAGAATGGGGAAGGAAAGGGGTGTTTGTTTTGGGTGATTTGATGAATGTATCTTCTGCACCACACATCAGAAGCAAGCTTTCGACGAGCATGATTATGTTCGCAGTGATCATTGCGCTACTGCCTGCGACGGGCTTTGGTATCTATAATTTTGGATATCGGGCAGCAGTTCTTGTTGCGATCTGTGTCACAACGTGTGTGTTAACCGAGCTAATTTACGAAAAACTGATGAGGCTACCTTTGACGGTCGGAGACTTGAGTGCAGTCGTGACTGGATTATTGCTTGCGTTGAACCTGCCGTCTACGCTGCCTTGGTGGATTGCCGTGATAGGCGGAGTATTTGCGATCATAGTTGTAAAGATGCTATTTGGCGGTATCGGACAGAATTTTATGAATCCTGCTCTTGGAGCCAGATGTTTTTTAATGATCTGTTTTACGGCGCGCATGACGAATTTCACTTATGACGGTGTTACGACGGCGACGCCGCTCGCGCAATTAAAGGCTGGGAACGCGGTCAACACATGGAATATGGTGCTTGGTAAGATTCCGGGAACGATCGGAGAAACTTCCGTTATTGCGATTGTGGTCGGTGCCATTTTTCTTATGCTTATAGGCGTGATCGATTTAAAAATACCAGGTACCTACCTTGTGACGCTTGTAATTTTTCTTGGACTGTTTAGCGGTTACGGATGGGACTTCTATTACCTTACGGCGCAGCTTGCGGGAGGAGGGTTGATGCTCGGGGCATTTTTTATGGCGACAGATTATGTGACTTCTCCCATTACCGGAAAAGGGAAAGTGCTATACGGAATTCTGCTCGGTATCGTGACCGGCGTCTTCCGTGTGTTTGCCAGTTCGGCAGAGGGCGTTTCCTACGCGATTATTTTCTGTAATCTAATAGTTCCGCTGATTGATCGGGTAACAATTCCGAGGTGCTTTGGCAAAGGGGGCGAAATCTGATGAACAAAACGGTAAAGGATGTCATGATACTGACAGTAATAACCGTAATTGCCGGCCTGTTGCTCGGATTCTTTTATAATATTACAAAAGAACCCATCAGCGCGCAACAGGAGAAAACAAAGCAGGAAGCGTATCTGCGTGTGTTTCCGGGGGCGGTCGCCATTGAGCCGGAGCCTTCTCTCGAGGATAAGCTGGCATCGGCGCACACCTATTTGACCGAAGCCGGTTATGGGCAGGAGAGTATTGATGAAGCGTTGCTCGCAAAGGATGCGTCAGGCAATGTGCTTGGCTATGTGTTTACAGTTACAACAAAGGAAGGCTACGGAGGCGACATTGTCATTTCGATCGGAATCTCGAAAGAGGGAGCGATGACGGGCATAGAGATTTTAAGCACCAATGAAACTGCCGGGCTTGGTATGATGGCCGACACAGATGAATTTAAAAATCAGTTTGCAGGCCGGACTGTTGCAAAGTTTTCTTATACGAAGGCCGGAGCAGCCGCGGAGTATGAGATTGATGCGATAAGCGGAGCCACAATTACTACGAATGCGATGGTAAACGCAGTGGATGCTGGACTTGCGTTTTTCGAAGCGGCACAACTGAAAGAGCTGTATGGAGGTGTGACAAATGAGTAAAGTGCTGGAACGGGTCCATAACGGACTGATTAAAGAGAACCCAACATTTGTGCTGATACTCGGCATGTGTCCGACGCTGGCGGTAACGACCTCTGCGGTGAATGGGCTGGGTATGGGATTAACGACCACTATCGTTTTGATCATGTCTAACTTTTTGATCTCTTTACTTCGCAAGATCATCCCTGACGGTGTGAGAATACCTGCTTTTATCGTCATTATTGCAACATTTGTAACGGTGATACAGCTTTTATTAGAAGGCTATCTGCCGTCTCTTTATGAAGCCCTTGGAATCTATATTCCGCTGATTGTCGTGAACTGCATTATTCTCGGAAGGGCGGAGGCTTACGCCTCCAAAAACAATGTATTGTTGTCGGTCTTTGACGGACTTGGTATGGGGCTTGGCTTTACACTTGGTTTGACGCTAATTGGAATTGTCAGGGAGTTGCTTGGCGCCGGTACAGTTTTTGGCATACAGATTATGCCGGTATCTTATGAACCGCTGACCATTTTTATTATGGCGCCGGGCGCATTTTTGGTGCTGGCATCGTTGATTGCCATACAAAATAAAATGAAACTTCTTGCGGGAAAAGATACAGGAAAGACCGGAAATTGTGATCAGCTATGCGAAGCTTGTCCCAATTCCGGATGCTCAGGGAAGACTTTGGGGGAGAAGGAGGAATAGACGATGAGTGAATTATTAGCAATTGCGATCGGCTCCGCATTGATTAACAATGTCGTTTTGAGCCAGTTCTTAGGAATTTGTCCATTCCTCGGTGTTTCCAAAAAGATCAAGACGGCGGCGGGAATGGGAACAGCGGTTGTATTTGTCATCACGCTTTCCTCGGCGGTGACAGGCGCAATTTATCATTTTTTGCTTGTCCCTGCTAACATCACCTATTTGCAGACGATTGTATTTATTCTTGTGATTGCTGCGCTTGTACAGTTTGTGGAAATGTTCCTAATAAAGAAAATGAAAGGCCTCTACCAGGCACTGGGCGTGTATTTGCCGTTGATTACGACAAACTGTGCGGTGCTTGGTGTGGCCTTGACGAATGTACAAAAGGACTATGGCATTCTCGAAGGTATTGTTAACGGGTTTGCCGTCGCCTTTGGCTTCCTCGTTTCCATTGTGATTATGGCGGGCCTACGGGAAAGTATGGAATACAACGATGTGCCGAAATCCTTTCGTGGTATGCCGATCGTGCTGATTACGGCCGGTCTTATGGCAATTGCTTTTTTTGGATTTTCTGGCTTGAAATAGGGAGGTGGCAGAATGGATGTGTTGGGAATTATCATAGCGATTGCCTGTGTCGGCGGAGTTGGTTTGCTGATCGGTGTATTTTTAAGTTTTTTTGGTAACTATTTCCACGTGGAGTCAGATCCGAGAGAGGATGCGGTGACTGAAGCACTGCCAGGCAACAATTGCGGCGGCTGTGGCTTTGCCGGCTGTTCGGGTTTGGCGGCGGCGATCATTAAAGGGGAAGCACCGGTTTCCGGCTGTCCGGTCGGTGGAGAAAGAGTTGCACAGGAAATTGCGAAGATCATGGGTGTTGAAGCCGAAAAAACGAAACGGATGAGAGCCTATGTGAAATGCAGAGGTACTTGTGAAAAGACGACGGTAGATTATTTGTATCACGGGATTGAGGACTGCAGGATGCTTTCCTTTGTTCCGAATGGCGGAGCAAAAACATGTGACTATGGATGTCTTGGTTTTGGCAGTTGTAAAAAGGTGTGCCAATTTGACGCGATCGATATGATAGACGGCATCGCTGTCATTCATAAAGAGAAGTGTAAGGCGTGTGGAAAATGTGTGAGCATATGTCCGAAAGATTTGATCGAAATGATCCCATATGAAGCCTCTTATGCAGTCGGCTGCAGCTCAAAGGACAAGGGGGTCGTGACCGCAAAGATGTGTAAGGCCGGATGCATTGCCTGCGGAATCTGTGAAAAGGAATGTCCGGTAGGAGCGATTACCGTAACAGACTTTGTCGCTCATATCGATCAGGAGAAATGTACAGGCTGCGGAATTTGTGCCGCCAAATGTCCGAAGAAAATCATCGAGCTCATTTGATCGGCTCACGATAAGCATCCATGCCGCTCGAATAAAAAAGTTCATTATGATCCGTAATAAAAACAGCTTCCACATCCGGCAGGCTCTCGATGAGGGAGAGACCATCCTGCAAACCGAGAAGAAGGCAGATTGTGCTTAGTGCATCTCCATCGGCAGAACCATCTGAGATGATTGTGACACTGTTAAGACCTGTATCGGCAGGATACCCTGTTTTTGGGTTAAGAATGTGGTGATAAAGCACATCGTTGATCCAAAAGCATCGTTGATAGGTGCCGGATGTTACGACTGATTTATTGCGCACATACACACCCGTAAGAACATCGCCGGTCTCGGAGAACGGCTCTTTAATACCGATGAGAAATTTGGATTGATCCGGCTTTAAACCGATCGTCAGGATATTTCCGCCAAGGTCAATAATTGCGGAGGTAATTCCTTCTTTGATTAAATAATCCTTGATTCGGTCGGCAATATAGCCCTTTGCAATGCCGCCGAGATCAATTGCAGAGCCGGCATTTTTCAGAGTCACGGTATGCGCTTCTGTGTCAAGCAGAATGTCCCGATAGGAAATGAGCGGAAGTGCTTCCTGAATTGCGCTGTCTTTAGGAAGGACAGGGTGTCCTGATGTGAAATCCCAAAGGCTGGAGGCAGGGGCGATTGTAATATCAAAAAGACCTTGAGATAAATTTCCGTAATCAATTCCCTTTTGCAGCAAATCGATTGTTTCGGCTGACACTTGAACAGGCAGCCCGTTTGACGCATTGATTTTTCCGATGTCGCTGTCGGCAATGGTACGGCTGAGTTGTTTTTCGTAAACATTGCAAATCGTAAAGCATTCATCAAGTATCGCCGTGTCCTTGCTGTCATAAATTGAAATTGTAATAAAGGTGTCTAAAGCAAAGCCCGATTTGGTAATTGGGAAATTCCTCTTTGTGGTTTGACAGCCACAGAGAAAGCAGAATAATAGCAGCAATAGGGGACAGATAAATAGAGAAAGGCACTTATTATATTTTAATTGGCAGTGAATTGGATAAATGTTCATGAAGTCAACTCCTTTCCGCTGTTAATAGTATCACATTGTGTTTGGAGTGACAAGAAAGACATTTCTTTTTTCCAAAAATTCTGTTATACTTGATTTCAATAAAAGTGAGACAATAGTGGCATAAAAGGTGAAGTGGCAAAAGATGAGGTAGACTATGGCGAATTCCTTTTATAATCATGACCCGGAAGATTCCTGGGCTTATAAGAAAATGATTATGCTCTGTGTGACGGCGGCATCTATCGTGATGCTGTTGTTTCTTGTTATTTTATATGCAAATTCCGAAGATAGGCGTAGGCGTGAACAAAAACTCGAAGTGGAACAGACGGAAATCGAAGACGATATTGAAATTGGAAAGAGTAACCTTACGTCTTCTGATTTGGATTTTTGGGATATGTATGAGGAGGAGGAAGAGCCGGAGTTGGAGAAAAAGAATACAAAAAGCGTATCTGCGAACTTTACCGACAAGAAGACGCCTCCTGATATTGAGGAAAATGAAAAGGAAAGCATGACGGATCGGCCGGAGGAGGACGTTTCCCCGGAAGAGGAAAAGGACGACGGAACGCATATTGCGATTGAGGATAAAAACGGAAAAAAGGTCTGGTATGAAATTTTGCTAACTGTGCCTAAAAACACCTACCAGCTTTCTGAATATCTAAAGGCGGACGGCGAGCGGCTTAGTTACACGGAAAACAGTAGAAATTCCTCCTTTGGGATCGATGTTTCTAAGCATCAGGGGACGATCGACTGGGAACTGGTAAAAAAGGACGGGGTACAATTCGCGATGCTGCGTGTTGCATCGAGAGGGTATGGCAGCGGACAGCTTTTGCTTGATGATAATTTTGTTCCATATGCGGAAGACGCACAAAAGAATGGAATTAATATTGGTGTTTATGTATACTCTCAGGCTGTCAACGAAGCAGAAGCGGTTGAGGAAGCTAATTTTGCAGTAGCTGCAGTCAGCAAATATAAAATCACCTATCCGATTGCCTGCGATATCGAAGAAGTGGACAACGATGCGGCAAGGACGGATAAACTGACGGTGGAGGAACGGACTAAATGTGTCAAGGCCTTTTGTGATACAATTAAGACGTATGGATATAAGCCTGTGATTTATGCGGATAGAAATATGCTTATTTCCAAGTTGGATATGGAGGTGCTGAAGGGTTATGACGTATGGCTGTCGGATGTTACCGAGTGGGTCGACGGTGATGTGATTGCCCCGACGGATTACCCCTATCAGTTTACAATTTGGCAATATTTAAATACCGGCACCGTAAATGGAATTGACGGTTCTGTTGATTTCAATATCAGTTTTATTAATTATGAAGAAAAATAATTGATAAAAATGTCCCAAAGTTTTTTGGTATGGGTTCCTTTAACTGGAAAAGCAAGTGGTAAATATTAATGATTTTTCACAAATTTGGTTAAATATAATTGTGAAATTCATAGAAACGTAATCTTTTGTAATAAAAGCTTAATATTTTTTTGGATTTGTGCTATACTACTTCTTGTGAAATCTTTTCAAAACTGGGATTGTTTTGTAAAAGAGGAAGGAGTAGTAGTTATGGAAGCAAGAATCAGTCATGCCTTCCACTTCCTAATTGGGGTCTCAAAGGATACCCGTTTATGGGGTGTTGGTGTGATTCTCGGTGCGATCCTGCTTAGCATCAGCTTTTTTACAGAGCCGTTGAATCGTGAACTGCTTGTACAGAGCAAAACGGTTACTGCAGAAGAAAAAGCAACGGCACCTCAGGCGCACGAGAGTTTCAATGTCAACTCTATGCTGGCGGATGATACGGAGAAAACAAAACAAAGCGATGCGATTACAGAAGTAACGTACATACAGAACGGAACTGAAATTGAACTGGATTCGGTGATGCCAATTTCGCTGGAGGATTTTGATGCATTATGTAAAATCGTTCATGCGGAGGCCGGTTCAGAGGATATGGAAGGTCAGATCATGATTGCCAATGTGGTAATGAATCGTGTAAAGTCCGATATTTTTCCGGATTATATTGAGGATGTCATTATGCAGGTTGGTCAATTTGAACCGGTTTCCAGAGGCGGTTTTTTTGGTGCCAAGCCTTCTACTACTACGCGTGAAGCAGTGATGCGGGCGTTAAATGGAGAAGATTTGTCGCAGGGAGCGCTTTATTTCCAAAAGAGCACCTCCAAAGTATGGGGTGACCATGAATATTTATATCGTCATGGAAATCATTCGTTCTACAAATAAAACAGAATATAGGGATAATAGAAACGTGCGCCGTGGTGCACCAAAAAGCAAAACAGCTTACGATATCATTTGTAAGCTGTTTTTTAAATTATCACAAATTCAAGATTTTAGAAGAAATTTTTAATCTTAGATAGAGATCGGCATATTCCGATGGCGTGAGATTGTCAATATAATTTTGTCGGTATTGTTTTTTGGGCATTTTTTGTTGAATAAGATCGGCAGCTTTGTTGTAGGCTACAGCGGCTTCGGTCTCCGTGGAATAGGTGCCAATTGTAAATGTGCCATTGATCAGTATTTTGGCTTTGTAGAGCATCTGGATTCCTTTTTGTATGCGGGTCACACCATAAAAACGATTCATAATTTCGATGTTCTCATACCTAAAATCATAATGGTCACCGTTAATAAAGCGATAATCACGGTTTCTCACCGCGTGACTTTTGATGCCGTAGCGAGAAAGCAGATTAACTTGCATGCCATAGTCTGCGACAAACATATGCCCGTTTCGTCTGGATATTTTATGACTTGCGTAATAAAATAGATCGTCAATATCAAATTTAAAAACATGTTCTGCAGTCAGGTAATATAAAAAATAACGCTTTTCTAAATAAATCGGATTTTTGAAATAGACGCCATGATCTCGAAAGTTAATTAGGGAAATAAACTTTTCAAATGAAAGCAGGTATTTTTCCGTTTTGTAGGAGTCGATTGTGTCCGTATTCAAAACAAGACGCCCAGCCTCGAGGTAGGCTGCGTGTGCTTGTTCCTCCGATGAAAAGCTGCCAAGGCTAATATGCTTATTTTTGTAGGTAAAGGAGCTGCGGTAATAGACCGTGCCATTTTTTTTTATTGTCCGAAATGCACCGGCTAAAGACATTGCGGTTTTCTCCTAACTGTTTAAACTTCATATTCAGTTTACCTTAATTTCTCTTTGATTTCAATGAGATCGTTTTTATTGTTTTTTATTATTTTTTTTGTGCTATTTGTCTTGACATTGTGCGGCTCAATTGCTATATTTTTATATGTACCCACAAGATATTGGGAAGGAGAAGTTGAAGAGGCACTAAATATAGATTAGCAAAGGGGAGGATACGAAATGAGTTCAGAGGCTGGAATTTTAGAGAAAGAAAAGGACTACTCGCATAGTTATATGCCTGAAAAAGAAGTCAAAATGATAAAAAAAGACGGTACGAGAGAAGAATTTAACGTACAAAAGGTTATTGATGCCGTCGGAAAATCGGCTTACCGAGCTTTGACAAAGTTTACAGAGGAGGAAAAGGAATATATCTGTGCAAAGGTTGTTGAACGTGTGAACGAGCTGGACACCGATGAGATCCCAATTCCGATTATGCATAATATTGTGGAGAGCGCTTTGGAGGAGGTTAAGCCAATTGTCGCAAAAAGCTATCGCGATTACCGCAATTACAAGCAGGATTTTGTCAGGATGCTGGACGATGTATACAAGAAGAGCCAGTCCATTATGTATATCGGTGACAAGGAAAATGCAAATACGGACAGTGCCCTTGTTTCCACGAAGCGAAGCTTGATTTTTAATCAGCTTAATAAGGAATTGTATCAAAAATTTTTTATGACAACAGAGGAAATACAAGCTTGCCGCGATGGGTATATTTATGTGCATGATATGTCGGCAAGACGAGATACGATGAATTGCTGCCTGTTTGATGTGGAGTCCGTGCTGACCGGCGGCTTTGAGATGGGAAATATCTGGTATAATGAACCAAAGACGCTGGATGTTGCCTTTGATGTAATTGGAGATATTGTATTATCGGCGGCCAGCCAGCAGTATGGCGGTTTTACGGTGCCAAGTGTGGATTCTATTCTAGAACCGTATGCGGAGAAATCTTACAAAAAAAATATTGAGAAATACAAAAGACTAGGTATTGACAAGGAGACGGCAGAGGCAGAGGCATATGCCGATGTGACAAAGGAGTTTGAGCAGGGCTTTCAGGGCTGGGAATATAAGTTCAATACGGTTGCTTCCAGCAGAGGGGATTATCCTTTCATTACAGTTACTGCCGGTACGGGTACCGGGCGTTTCGCAAAGCTTGCCACGGTCTCAATGCTGAATATCAGGAGAAGAGGGCAGGGGAAAAAGGATTGCAAAAAGCCCGTGCTGTTCCCTAAAATCGTATTCTTATATGATGAGAATCTGCATGGAACCGGAAAGGAATTAGAGGATGTATTTGAAGCCGGCGTGAAATGCTCGAGTAAGACGATGTATCCGGATTGGCTAAGCCTGACCGGAAAGGGTTACATTGCCAGCATGTATAAACAATATGGAAAAATTATTTCTCCGATGGGCTGCCGTGCATTTTTATCCCCATGGTATGAGCGGGGTGGCATGCATCCGGCAGACGACAAGGACACCCCGGTGTT
>CAZBRY010000090.1:0-9416 GCA_964494285.1 uncultured Lachnospiraceae bacterium | reverse complement strand
TTTTATAGATTTGCCGTAGGACTTTTAGTCCTACGGCTTTTTCTTGTTTTAAATTAGTTTCTGGGATGGTATCTCTATGCATTATACCATTAGTAATCTTGGGAAATGGTACTTACACAGTATCCAAGGAAAAGCTGGAAGAAAAGCTGACATTGGCGAGCACCCAGACATTGTCCCAGATCAATGAAGGCTTACAAGAGTATTTTAACGGAATCACCCAAATCATTTCAATTAGTGCGGACAATGATCACTTCGTAAATATTAACGAAGGGGACAACGCAGCCTATATTGAGGGATTACTTAAAAATGTCAAAGATAATAATCAAGATGTGTTAAGCGTTTATTATGGGTTAGCTACAAAAGATATTATTATGTATCCCGAGTCAGATTTGCCGGATGACTTTGACCCAACCTCTAGAGACTGGTATCAGCAGGCGGTGAATGAGCAAGGCGGTGTTATTTTAACCACTCCTTATGAGGATGCCTCCACGGGAAGCAATGTTATCACTATTGCAAAGGCTGTTGTGAATAATGACAAGGTTGTGGGTGTGGTGGCATTGGATTGCTCCTTGTCCACATTGACGGAGAAGATTGCCCAGAAGGAGGTTGGAAACAGCGGATACGTATTCCTGTCCGATGGAGAAGGAAAGATTATCTCACACCCCAATACGGAGTTGATTAATACGGATACTGCTGCAAAGCTGCCATTCTGGCAGCAGACGAAGGAAAATGAAGAAGGATTTGTTAATTACCAATATGATGGAGAAAACAGATTTGGTGCATTTCAGACCAATAGCATGTCCTCTGAGGTAACTGCTGCAATTGAAGAAGTGGCAAATGCAATTGATGATGTATCCAGAGGGGCTGTGGCACAGGCCGAAGATGCCCGGGATGGGGCAAATGGGATGGAGACTCTGGCGAAGGAGCTGGATGAAATAAGTGACAATTCCGTTGAAATGGACACTATTTCCAATGAAACCAGGGATTTGGGATCCAAGGGGCTTGAAATGGTAGATACTCTTAGGGAAAAGTCTAGCCGGGCAAAGGAATCTACGGATGAAGTGAATGCGATTATTGAAGATATGTATGAAAATTCGCTGCAGATAAGCAATATATCAGATGCTCTTACAGCAATTACATCACAGACAAATTTATTGTCCTTAAATGCCAGTATTGAGGCGGCCAGAGCGGGAACGGCTGGGCAAGGCTTTGCTGTTGTGGCAAGTGAAATCAGAAGCTTAGCGGAACAGTCAAAAGTGTCTACAGAGGAAATTAAAAAGATAATAGAGAATATCCAGTCCAAAGCTGCCAAAGCTGCTGAATCTATAAAGGATACCAAGCAGGCGGTTGGAGAGCAGGATGTGGCTGTGGTGGAAACTCAGGAAATTTTCAACCATATCTTAGAGGCCATAAAAGAAATGTCAGTTAAGGTGAAAGAAATAAGAAGCGCTATTTTAAATACCAACGAAAATAAGGAATCACTGTTAACAGCGATCGAAAATATTTCTTCTGTTTCTCAGGAGACAGCGGCGTCATCCCAGGAGGTAACCGCGTCCACAGAAGAGATTAATGCGACGATGGATGAATTTTCAAGACATTCGGGAGAGTTAAAGACGGTTGCAGAACAGCTGGAGCTTGAGGTAGGGAGATTTAAGATATCATCCTAGCAAGCCTGCACTGAAAAATATTGGTATACTTAGAAAATGGTAATTGATAGAAAGGAATTCTATCAGTTACCATTTTTCTATATACCACCGGAAGGAAGGGTATTGGAGATGGATGAGCGGCCACACCTTTTCCCGTTTCATTTATTGCAGATTCTTTCGGTAATCGGCGGGAGTTGTCCCCGTAACGGTGCGGAATTTTTTATAAAAATAATCCACATTTTTGTAGCCGACGCGTTCGGAAATTTCATAAATTTTCATGTTTCCCTGCGTCAGCAATATTTTGGCATGAGAAATACGAACGTAGTCTAAATAGGAATTGAAATTTTCACCTACCTTCTTTTGAAAGAGCTTTCCAAGGTAGGAGCTATTATAGCCAAACAGCTTTGCGATTCCCTCTAGCTTGATGTTATCCTGAAAATTATGGTTTACATAATATATGATATCGTAAAGAATATTGTTACCGGAGGAATCCCCAATCGAATTCATGATTGATTCAAATTGTGTATTATAGAAGTCGAGAACATCATCGAGACATTCTGAATGCTCGATTAAATACAGAATCGTATAGTTTGCCGGAAAACGAATCTGTGCATCCGGATACTTTTTCATCATCATCTGCTTGATGGATAAGAAAATATCGCAAAGAAAGAGCTTGACCTCGGGGATACTGTTCGCACAGCCAGTGAGGCGAATTTGTAAATCTAAAAGCGTATCCTGTAGATTTACACGGCTGTAAGACTGCAGATAGGTACAAAACTGTTCGCAGAATTCCTCGACGTTTTCTAATTCAAAGGTACCCGTTTGCACAAAACCGGCTTCTGCAGTCAGAACATGGATATCCTCATTCATGAAATAACGGCGTTCTATGAGCTGTTTGGCATCCGAATAGGAAAGCGGCACCTCATCCAGAGAGGAAACAATCCGACCACATGCAATAAAAAATGTGTAATACGGAGTGGTTTTATCTTCATACTCGTAATGATTTTGAAAAAAATTATGAGCCGCCTTATGAGCCGCCTTTCCAATCAAAAGGATGATTTGGCGGTTGTTTTCTACATCATAGCAAAGGTAGTCCTGTTCCTTTTGCAGATTTTTTAACTGATCTGAGAACCTTGTGATTTCTTTTCCATTACGCCTGAACGGCTCGCACAATAGAATTTGAAACAGTTTTTCCGAGCTTTTCGAAAAATATATTTCCTGTTCGCTATGGGTAAATTTTTTCTGGCTTGCAAGTATATCGAGCAGCAGAGCAGAGCGGCGGTTCTGAAAATAAGATTTATAGGAAAGCTGGTTGAACTGTTCGTTATCCAGCTTTGCTGCACTGCCTAAAACAGTCGCAAGAAGCTCTTCGGATGATGTCGGTTTGATTAAATAGGCATCGACACCAAGCAGGATAGCGAGCTGCATTCGGGCAGCGGAGCTGTCTGCGCTTGCGGCAATAAAACGGCAGGTGGTCATATCCTTTGCTTTTTGAATCTGCACGAGCTCGTCGGGTGAAAAGTGAGCGACATCAATCAGCACCAGATCGGGATGATAGCTGTCTAGTGCATGGAGCACCTCATCGACGTTTCGTGCCGCATAACAGATTTCCATCTCGGCTTTTTTCTCTGAAATAATTTCAAATATCAGACTGGCTATGGAATTTTCTTTGTCTGCAATTAAAATATGAAGCATTCTTTTCTCCTTGTGATCCCTTTTCATGATAAACAACAAGTTTTGTTTTGTCAAATTGCAAAATGTAAAAGGTTTTTTGGTTGTATTTGCAATCACTTTGTGATAAAATCAGCTTGTTTGTAGAATGTGACAGAACGGAGAAGGAAAATAATGGAATCCGCAATTGAGATTACGCTGTTTAATGGCTTTGAAATCAGACTGGATGGGAAACTGATCCTCGAAAGCCTGGGCAATACGAGGAAGACCAAGCTGTTTTTATCCTATTTACTGCTCCATAAGCAAAAGCCTGTTCCTCATAAGGAACTGTTTGAGTTGCTTTGGTCGGGCGAGGATTATGCAAATCCGGGGACGGCGTTGCGGACACTTTTGTACCGATACCGTGTTCTGATTGAAAAAGCCGGCATCAAGCAGCTTCAGCACTCCATTCTCAGTCGTCGGGGTGCTTACCAGTGGAATCCGGATCTGGAGATTTCCATTGACATTTTCGACTTCGAAGAATATTCTCAAATTGGCTTAAACAAAGATTTAAGCATTAAAAAAAGAAAGACGTGCCTTAATCATGCAATTTGCTTATATAAGGGAAGGCTGCTTCCTGATTCTGGGTCGGAGCATTGGGTTGTGCCTAGAGCCGTTTATTATCATGACCTGTATTTCAAAGATGTTGTATCCTATGTCGAACTGCTAAATGCGGAGGGGAAATACGACGAAGTGATAGAAGTATGTGACCGTGCACTTACATTGTTTGGTAACCATGAACTGTTGAGTTTGCTGCGCCAGACTGCCGAAGCAAAAGGAGGGGTATCGGAGCAGATGCAGGTTCGCCGTGACAGGATCTTGCAGTACGAAAGGGTCATAAGCGATGAAATTGGAGATATGCAGCGCAGCATGGAGGTAGACGATTTGGAATGCACGGCGTTTGTGTGTGATTATGCGATGTTTAAGGAGATTTATCATCTGCAGAGGAGGTCGCTCGCCAGAACGGGCGATACGATGTTCCTCACACTTCTCACGATGGGGCGCGCGTCAAAGGGAATGTATGGAGATCTTCAAAATGAGAAGATTATGGCTGCAATGCTAGAATGCTGCCGCCACGTGCTGCGGTGTGGTGATTCGATTTGTCGCTGCTCAGATAATCAATTTGCGATCTTGTTTCCGGCATCCTACTATGAGGACGCGCAAAAAGTCATGCAGCGTGTAAAATCTACATTTCTTTCAAAGACAAGAGAAAGCGATTTGCTGCTCATTTACCGCATTCGTCCGCTGAAAAATGCGCGAGAGTAAGAACGTTTTTTTGCCAATAGAAAGACTCCCGATGTGAGGAATCGTTTTCATCGTTACCATCCTCTCATAGGGAGTCTGTTTTTGAATCATAAATAATTTATTTTATTGCTTTCTCCGCAAACCCGGTCGTCACAAGTTCCTCATACGGAACACGGCGCTCCAACTCGCCGGAGTCCTCAAGAATATTCTGTAAAAGTTCAAAACTATCTTTTTCGAAAATCAAATTCTCTTTCCACGTATTCTGATCATAGTATCTTGTAATGATCGTCGTGAGAGTCATCATGTTTGTTTCCTTGAATTGCGGCTGGATAACTGCTGCCAGTTCATCCGGTGTGTGGCTCTGTGTGTAGTCCATACCGCGTTGCAATGCGTTAGTGAAGCTTTGAATCAGTGCCGGGTTACTTTCGATAAAGCTCTTTTTTGCGCTGAAAGCGGTATATGGCACATAGCCCGAATCGACGCCGAGCGATGCGACAATATACCCATTCCCGTTTGCCTCGAGCGAGGAAGCATGCGGCTCAAATTCAACCGTAAAGTCCGCATCGGATGAAACAAAAGCAGCGGCGGTATCCCCAAAGGCAATGGACTGATCAATGGAAAGATCTGCTTTTGGATCAATATTATTTTTTCTTAAAATAAATTCAAACACCATCTGCGGCATTCCTCCTGCCCGTCCGCCGAGTACTTTGCTTCCCTTGAGCATATCCCAGGAAAAATCATCAATTGGCTCTTTTGCAACCAGAAAGTTTCCCGCACGCTGCGTTAACTGCGCAAAGTTGACCACATAGTCTTGCGTGCCTCCGATGTAGGTGTAAATTGTACTTTCACTTCCCATGAACCCGATGTCGGCTTCGTCGGTAAGTACGGCGGTCATCGTTTTGTCTGCACCGAAGCCGGTCACTAAGGTCAAATCAACTCCCTCGTCTGCAAAATACCCCTCTTCAATCGCTACATATAAAGGCAGATAGAAAATTGAGTGTGCCACTTCGTTTAAAGTGACTTTCACAGAAGCTTTTCCAAGTGCTGCATTTGTAGTTCCGCCTGTTTTTTTACAACCGGTCAATGGGCTTGTCAGAAAAATCAAGCATAAGGTAAGCACGGTAAATCTGCGAATTAATGAGAAAAAAGTATGTTTCTTCATCTTTTCATAATTCCTCCATAAAATATAGATGATTTATTATATGGAAAGAGAAGATAAATGTGCTTGTTTGTGTTTATACTTCTTAAGCTCGAGTATGATTCGGAAGGAGCAAGGGAAATCAATTATGTGACAATACAGAATCACGCACCCTTGTTTTTTTGATTCACCCGTGGTACTATAAAAGAAGATTTTAACGTGGGTTACAAAAGGGAAGGACAGGGTAAAATGGCGGATAAGAAGTTGACGATTGGGGTGCTGATCGGGAATGCAAATTCGCCGCATTCCATCAACACGTTGCATGGGATTCAACAGGCGGCTATGGAGACTGAGGTAAACATTATTGTTTTCCTTGGTGTGCATACAAGCTATTTTTATCGTGAATTTTTTGAAGAAGAAGAAAGCTATGATTATCAGGTGACAACCGTATATGATTATGTGAAGCTGGCAAAGGTTGATGCGCTGATTATTTCTTACGGTGAGCTTGTTATCTTCTTAAATGAGAAAGAACGCATGACGTTTTTGGGAAAGTTTGATCAGATTCCTTATGTGATTTTGGAAGAAGTGATCAATAAAAAGAACGCCCACTATCAAATTGCAGATAACTACAAGGGAATGCGTGCGGTGGTGGAGCATCTGGCGATTACTCACGGCTACAGACGTTTTGTTTGTTTACGCGGCCCAGAAGGAAATAAGGACGCCGATGAGCGTTACCGTGCTTTTTTGGATGTTATGAAGGAGCAGGATATTGAGGTGACGGCGGACATGGTGCGGGTTGGCGACTTTTCGGAGTCGGTCGAAAAAGAGGTAGAGTATCTTTTTGATCATAATCCTCATGCGCAAGCGTTTGTATGTGCAAATGACCTAATGGCTAACACAGTTTACAAAATATGCAAAATAAGACGGATGGAAATCTATCAATCGACGGAGTGGGCGGAAAACTGGCTCTCTAAAAGCAGGATGCGCTATCGGATCGGGCATGATATCGAGAGGGGTGAAGGTATCGCCGTGACGGGATATGATGATTGGGCGCTTGCTTCCACTATGGATCCTCCGCTGACGACTGTACTGCAAAATGCTTATTCGAGTGGCTATAAAGCCGTTTATAACGTACTGGATATTTATTATAAAGGTGAGGGAGAGGATATTATCCTTCCTCCATTGTTGATCCGCCGGAATTCCTGCGGCTGTCAGGATGCGGAAAAGCATAAGTTTGAGAAAATGACGGCAGCAGAGCGTGCCAATCCGGAATTTTATGCAGTCAAAATATCCGAGACGATTAAAAATGCAATTTTAATTTCTGATGTAAATGATGCGATGGGGGATCGTGTTTTTGATGCCATTTATGATGTGATTTATAGGAATACGATCTTATTTTTAGGCTATGCAAATGAAAAGATATCCTCCAAGTATGTTGTGGAGCAGCTTCGGGTGCTGATGACAGGTCCCTACGCGGACTATATTTCTCCGAGTGCACTCGCAACGGCTTATTCGGATTACCTGTGGTTTGTTATCCATACGATTGATGACCATATGGCCGAAGTACTGTTGTCTGAAGTGCTGATTGAGGGTATGAAATATTTACAGTCCTATATCTATAAAAAGGCGAAGGATGCACTTGCGGATTATGAGAGTACCTCATGGTTTATGTCCTTGATTTCACGTGATATGGCAAATCATGTGAGCGACGAAAAGGAAATGTTTCGCAATGCGATGATTAAGCTGAAAACGCTGAATATCGGAAACAGTTATCTTTACACATTTGAAAAGCCGATCGAGCATATGCGTGATGAGGAGTGGGTTTGTCCTAACAAAATGTATTTGGCGGCTCATATGTCGATTGATGGCGCGGTGGTCGCCTACGAACCTGACGAGCGTCCGGTTGTTACAGTACGTAACGGCTTTGGCGATTACATCAGACAGAGTGAAAACCGGAAAAAGGGCTATCAGGTGACACTCATTAATCTGTATTCCGATAAAATGCAGTATGGTGTTTTGATCAGCGAGATAAATCCAGAAAACGTGCTGTCGTTGTACTACGCAAGCATTCAGATTGGAACGGCATTGAAATACTGTGAAATGAGCAGTGCCCAAAGGAGAACACAGAGCCGTTTGGAGCAGCTTGTGAAAGAGGTCGAGGATAAAAATAGTATTTTGCGTTTCATTTCAGAATATGATGCCCTGACGGGGTGCCTAAACAGAAGGGGATTTATTGAGAAGGCGCTGGATTTGAATCATGCATCTTACGGCAAGGAAGCGGTCATTATCTTCGGAGATTTGGATCATTTGAAGGAAATCAACGATAAGTTTGGGCACAGTGAGGGTGATTTTGCGATCAAGAAGATTGCCGAGGTTATCAAGGAGACAATTGGTGAAGATCAGCTGGTCAGCAGGATTGGCGGTGACGAATTTGTTGTCATGATGCTCTGTGAAGGGGTCAATGCGCCGGAAGTGATCACAGATAAAATCAAGCAGGCCACGACTGCTTTTAATGAAAGTTCCGACAAGCCGTATTATGTGGAGTGTTCTCTTGGCTTTAAGCGGTTTATCTGCGGCGGGAATGTACAGCTGCAGGATGTGCTCAATCAGGCGGATCAGGAACTGTACATCGTTAAGAAGAATCGAAGAGCTACGATTGAAAAGTAATAAAGGTCCGGTTAAAGCCGGACCTTTTCCTTTTCCTATGGTGTGTCTGGATGAGCATATGCTTTTTACGAAAAGCGGATGCGGATATATTCTTTGATTTCCTCCACGGATTTCTCGAAGCCGATCCTGCCGCTGTTGAGGCAGAGGTCATAATTGCGTAAATCGTGCCACCGACGGCCGGTATGTGCTTTATAGAATTCGCCGCGATACTTGTCAGTTTTCTCAATGTACTTCATGATATCCTTTTCCACCACGGAAGATCGTTCGAGCGCATTCTTTTTGCAGAAATCCGCATCGGCGTGGATGAAGACGGAAACAACGTTCGGATAGTCCTTTAGGATAAAATCCGCGCAGCGTCCGATGATGACGCAGGAGCCTTGTTCCGCCAGCTTTTTGATGATTTTTGCCTGGTAGTTAAACAAATTAGCGTCTGAAATAAAACCATCGCTTTCCGGCGTAATCAGAGCACCCTTGTATACCTGCCGCATCTTGAAAAAGGTATTTGTGCGGACGCGTTCATCTACCTGTGCGAACAGGTACTCGCTGATGCCGCTGTCCTCGGAAGCCATTTGTAAAATCTCTCTTTCGTAGCAGTTGACGTTTAGATCATCTGCCAGCATCTGCCCGATTGTTTTTCCGCCACTGCCGTATTGGCGGGCGATCGTAACGATTACGTGATCCATAGCTGCTTTCTGCCTCCTTACTTTTATTCGCCTAAATAAGCTTTTTTAATAGAGTCGTTATTTAAAAGATCAGCTGCTTTTCCGGAAAGCACAATCCGCCCTGTTTCAAGCACATAGGCACGGTCGGCTATGGAAAGCGCTTTTTTGGCGTTCTGTTCCACGAGAAGCACTGTCGTTCCACCGGCACTGACCTCTCGGATGATATCAAATATTTCGTTTACATAAATAGGAGACAGGCCCATGGATGGTTCATCCATTAAAAGAATCTTCGGCTTTGACATCAGTGCACGTCCCATAGCAAGCATCTGCTGTTCGCCGCCGCTTAAC
>CAZBRY010000089.1:2924-9569 GCA_964494285.1 uncultured Lachnospiraceae bacterium | reverse complement strand
TGACAGCAGCTTGCATACGGGGCTGTTTTTACTATTTTTAGGACTGATCCATACTTTTTCATTTGAATCTATTTTTGCTTCCGGCTATACGCTGCTGACGATTATCTGGCAGGGACGTTCGGTGGCGGCGATGATTTTTCTGCCATTGCTTTGGTACGTGCTGCTTCGGATGACGGGTCAGACCGCCGTGCGAACGAGGGATTATTTGCTGCTTGCGGCAACCCTGCTGGCCTGCGCGATGCTCAGCGGGATGGGTGTAATGCTTTCCCTCCTATTGGCATTTGCCTACGCGTGCGTGTGTGCCCGGCAGAAAAAATCGCTGCGAACAGTATTTTGGATGCTGTTTTGCATGTGCCCGAATATCGTCAATCTGATCATATCGAGGTATCTGCTATGAAGGCTTATATTTTGGATATCATTCACATCAATAATGACTACACGGGAAACGGCATGTATATGGCGCTGTACTTTATCACGCTTTTGTTCCTTGCTTTTTATGTGCGGGAGAAAAAAATAAGAGACGCGGTTCTTCTGCCGTCTTTGCTGATGCTATTTGGCATTTATATCGGAATTCCTTTCGTGCACAACTTTATTTTTCCCGTATACGATGATGAAATCAGGGGGCGTTTCTTTTGGATCTTGATGGCTCCCGCTGTTGCGGCGCTTGGCTTAACGCTGTTTGTCAAGTATTTGAATTCACAGAAGAAGCGTATCATTGCAGTGTTTGCAATCATGCCGATCATTTTCTTTTCGGGTATCTTTAAGCTTTCCGATTCGATGTACCGGCCGGCAGAAAACCTTTACCGGCTGCCGCAGACCATATTGGATTTGAGCGATGCGGCGCTCGCGGAAGAAGAGGAACCAAAGCTCATCGTTCCTTATGAAATTGCGCATGGCTTTCGGCAGTATTCAACGAGGATCCGCCTTTTGTACGGCGAGGATGCCACCTATGGGCGCATCAGCCCGACAGATCCAGAAATCATCGAGGTTTGCGACCAGATGGCAACGTCTACCCCCGATTTGAATTATATAAAGGAAATTGCCGCGAAAAACAGCGTAGACTATATTGTATTTGATTCTGTATACCACGTATTTGGAGAGGGACAAAGCTTGAACATCGGAGGATACACGGAGGATGTCAACTTCGTCGGCGACCGAACCTCGACCGTCAGTGAGAACAGCCTGCTTCAAATCAAAGTCATTGAACAGTCCGGTTTCCCTTGCTGGGATCTTACCGAATTCGGCTTAGAGTACATCGGCACCTACGGCCAATATTTGCTGTATCGGTTTATGTGAGAATTACTTTAATACCAATTCAGCATAAATTATCAGCGTTTTGAAAAGGTATCCAGTAAAATAATTGAAAATTGTGCTAGTTGTTACATTTATTGTGCAATGTGTTACAATATGGTTGTATTAGATGGATGGGATGTGATATAAATGGTTAGAGATTTCAAGTCTCAACAACCTGTGTTTATTTCTTTGAATAACCCGTGGTCTATCCGCCATGGGTTATTTTGTTATATTGGAAATTCTTTTAAAGTTTCAATATAACAAAATTCCATGCGCACTCGCGCATGAAATAGAAAATGCTTGCCAGATTATGGGTGATTATGAGAAAATGGGTTTGGGGGTGATGACAGTGATCAGAATCGCGGTGTGTGATGATGAAACAAGTATGGCGGAAGACCTTTGTAAAAGAATCCGAAGCTACGCAAAGAAGCATGTGCTCGATTGTGAGGTCAGTTCCTTTGATCGTGCGGAGGCGCTTTTAGCAGGCGATCAGCAATTTGATGTTTATTTTCTGGATATTCAAATGGAAGAGATGGATGGGATGCAGGCAGCTGCGATCATTAGGGAACGCAGCAGAAAGGCAGTGATTGTGTTTGTTTCTGCTTTTATTCAGTATGCGGCAAAGGGATATCAGGTCAATGCGGTTCGGTATATTTTGAAATCGCAGTTAGAGGAGGAGTTTTTTGACTGCATGGATGCGGTGATGGAGAGCCTTTCCAAAGAAGAGGTTTTGGAAATTAAGTTCGGCACGAAACGGGTGCTGCTTGAGGTTGCAGACATTATTTACATAGAAAATGAAAAACGTAAGGTCATCATCCATATGCAAAATGATGAAAATAAGACCTATGAAATTTATGCGAAAATTACGGAGCTTGCGGAGCATCTTCATGAGATGGGATTTATATATTGCCATGCCGCATTCTTAGTGAATGCGCAGATGATTGTCGGGATCGAGCAGAACGAGTTTGTTTTAAATACGGGTGTGCATATTCCAATCAGCCGTCAAAAGTATATGCAGGCGCAAAAGGAATATTATTTTAGGAAGGTGCCTTCTCATGTGTTTCACGGTTGAGTGTGCCTGTACAAGATAGATAAAGGAGAATTTGATGGAGGTCAGTTTTTTAGATGAATTTCCATGGGTAGCGCTGGTGTACCTCTATACGTTTCTAGAGGCACTGGCCGTCAGAGATTTTTTTGATATTACACTTTATAGAGGGGCCTTGAAGAAACGTTATTTTATGCTGGCGGTGCCTCTGCTTTTTGTATGGATGATTGCTGCATCTAAACTCATGCCGGAGCCATATTTAAAAAGTATTTTGATTTTGTTGTTTTATATCGTTACTGTAGTCGTGATGTATGAGGGAAGATGGTGGGAAAAGACGCTGGCGGTTGCCGGTGCTGCTGTAGTCTGCCTTATTTTCGAAGCATTTAATTTTGGATTAACGAGTTATATATCGAAAAAGGAGATTTCTTTTTTAACAAGTGAACCGGTATATATGTACTATATTTCTGTTACGACAAAGTTTGCGCAGATGCTGCTTACGAAAATGATGAAATGTGTTGTGGGCAGAAACCGTATTAAGGCGATGCATTGGCTTGACAGAATCGCCTGTATCTTTGTTCCGATCATGATTCTGTTGAATTTATACACGAATTTTATGAGCAATTTCCAAAACAAAGAAATTACAGAATGGGATGTTTATGGGGTCGTATTTTTGATTGTTTTGGGGATCATTACTTATTTTGTAATGTATCGAATGGGCGAGTATTATGAGGATACAAGCTATTTTCAGCTGATGGAGAGTCAATTGCGAGTGGGTCTTGAATATATAGAATCACTGCAGCAGACGCATAAAAAAATCAGGCAGCTCGCGCATGGCTTTAAAAATCAGATATCGATTGTAAATACGCTGCTCGTGAATGAAAAATACGACGAAGCAAAGGATTATCTTTCGCAAATATCCAATCAGGTGGAACAGAATGTCCTACCGATTCATACGAACAATGTTGTCATTGATGCCGTGTTGAATCAGATGTTCATCATTGCTGTCTCTAAGAAGATCACGATGAATTTCAATATTCAGGACATGGAAAAGCTTATGATGAACGTGTCCGATTTAGCCACAATATTGAATAATGGGATTAATAATGCAATTGAGGCATGTGAAAAGCTTCCACCGGGAAAGCCTCGGTTGATTGAAATTCAAATTTCCAATGAGGAACAGGAGCTGATTATTTCAATTCAGAATACAACCATCGAAAAAGAACGGAGAATTGTCAACAACACAATTGTTACAACAAAGGCGGACGCCATCAATCATGGTTTAGGAATGGAAAGTATCAAATCGACTGTTAAGAAATATAATGGCAAGCTGTTTTTAGAGTGTAAAAATTACAATTTCCATCTGTTGGCGGTATTTAAAGTTCCTTGACATCCTATGCCATAAAGTAATGCGTGTATTCCTTTGGGAATTGCGCGACAATTTGGTCGGAAGATGATTAATTTTGCGTGATTAAGCTCATAATCCGCAAAGATATAGGGAAGATGGAAAGAAATGACGAAAATTACTTTACAAAATCAATTGAAAATGATAGAGTATGTTATGTGGAAATGTTACATTGTGACTCTGGGAGAAGGAAAACGGAGGGGCACTACATGAAGGAAGACGCGGAACTAGAGCTGTATGTCACTGGGGTATTACATGATCTCGGCGTACCGGCAAGGTTAAACGGCTACCGTTATTTACGCGAAGCGATCATCATGTTGATTAACGATATGGATATCGCGCACTCAATCACGAAGGTTTTGTATTACGATATTGCAAAAGCCCATAATTCGACGATGAATCGTGTGGAGCGTGCAATCCGTACGGCAGTTGGTGTATCATGGGAAAGAGGTAACCCGGAGGCTTTTGAGAAAATATTTGGCTATTCGATTGTATCTAGTCAAAGAAAGCCATGCAATTCTGAATATATGGTACAGATTGCGGACAAGATACGACTGGACAGAAAATATAACACGCTGGTGGGCTGATACCGTCAATCAGACCCAGCAACATAGATCATAAAGGAATAAAAAAGAGGACTCTTTCAAAGTGGGAGGGTGTCTTCTTTTTTTATCGCCCATTGCCGATAGCGCTTTGTTTGCTTGGAAAAACGATAATTTTTTCTTTGCTGTGCCAGCTCCTCAGGATTTTCTAACAAGGAAAGCAGATGCCGGCGCTGTTCGGGTGAGTAATCAATATAGATATGGTAAAGGAGTTTCAGCTCCGTAAGTCTGCTACCACATTTAATGCATTCCTGCTGGTGCCCGCTTAGAATAAAAATTTGACGACAATTCTTGCAAAAGTGTAAATACATCATAATTTGCTGCTCCTTATCACCCACTTCAATTTGCTTGCTTCCTATTTATTTGGTATCATTATGGAAATAGTAAACTGAATCTAGGAAAAAAGTCAATACGCCCACAGGATAATAATGAAAAACAACAAATAATTGTTAGACGTGTACAATATATGCATGTATTAGACACAAAAAATTCACATTTTCTTGAAACTATTAACACATTTTTTTTGCATAATGAACAAATATGAATTTAGGGAGGAAACGATATGATAAAGGTAACAGGGCTCGTCAAACGGTATGGCAGTCATGTTGCGGTTGACCATTTGAGTTTTCAGGTGGAGACCGGACAGATTTATGGCTTTTTGGGACCGAATGGAGCGGGCAAATCTACGACGATGAACATTCTGACAGGATACCTATGTGCAAATGAAGGAACGGTCGAAATTAACGGACACGACATATTCAACGAACCCGAAAAGGCGAAGAGTCAAATCGGCTATCTGCCAGAGCTTCCGCCGCTTTATTTGGATATGACGGTGGAGGAATATTTGTTGTTTGCCGAGGAACTAAAGAAAATCCCAAAGGCTGGACGAAGGGAGGAGTCGGAACGGGTCATGCGCCAGACCGACATTCTTGATGTAAAGGGAAGGCTGATCAGGAACCTTTCGAAGGGCTATAAGCAGCGTGTCGGCCTTGCACAGGCATTGCTCGGTTCGCCGGAAATCATTATACTCGATGAGCCTACGGTCGGACTGGATCCGAAGCAGATCATTGAGATTCGCGATTTAATCAAGGAGCTTGGAAAAGAGCATACCATTATTTTAAGCTCTCACATTTTATCGGAAGTTAGTGCTATTTGCGACGAAATTATGATTTTATCGCACGGGAAGCTTGTGGCAAAGGATACGCCGGAAAATCTGAGCCGGTTGATGGAGGGCAAACGCACGCTGTACGTGACGGTCAACGCGCCGAAGGAAGAAGCCGAAAGTGCACTGAAGGAGCTTTCGGAAATAGAATCATATAAAATTGAAGAGGAAGCACAACAGAGAAGCCGCATAGAAATTGAAACGGAGGCGGACGTTGATATTAGGGAGAAGCTGTTTTATCTATTGGCTCAAAAACGGATGCCAATCATTGAAATGGGAATCCTAAAGGCAAGCCTTGAGGACGTGTTTATGGAGCTGACTTCAAAAGAGGAGGTAGAGGCGTCATGATAGCGGTTTATAAAAGAGAATTAAAATCCATCTTTCATTCCATGATCGGCTGGGTGTTCATGGCGATCATCCTGTTTTTTACGGGTCTCTATTTCTCGGCATATAATCTCGGACAGGGATACCCTTATTTTGCCTATGCGCTTTCTTCTATTTTGTTCGTGCTGCTGATTGTCGTGCCGGTATTAACGATGCGTATCATGGCAGATGATAAAAGGCAGAATACGGACCAGCTTTTATATACGGCTCCGGTACCCGCATATCAGATTATTTTAGGAAAATACCTATCGCTGGTGACAACCTTTTTGTTTCCTGTTTTGATTATGAGTATTTATCCTTTGGCGCTGGGACTGATGGGTGAAGTTCCTTATGCCGATACTTATGTGTCGATCCTTGGATTTTTTGTCTTTGGAGCGGCCTGTATCGCGATCGGACAATTTGCCTCATCCCTGTCAGAAAATCAGATTGTGGCTGCAGTACTCGCGTTTCTGCTTTTGTTTCTTGGGTATACGATGGCCGGTATTTCTGGGTTGCTGTTTACCGGAGAAAATTTGGTGACAAAGATTCTTGACATCTATAGCTTCAATTCCCGCATCTCTACGTTTTTCGATGGCGTATTTGATGTTCCGAGCTTTGTTTATTTTCTGACGTTGATAGTTGTATTTTTATTTTTTACAACTCAGGTTATTCGGAAAAAGCGTTGGAGCGTTGCGACAAAGCGGATACGCAGGGGTGCGTTCAGCACGGGTCTGATTGTCGTTGTCATTGCAGCGTCAATACTGGTTAATTACGGCGT
>CAZBRY010000089.1:0-2914 GCA_964494285.1 uncultured Lachnospiraceae bacterium | reverse complement strand
GAAGCAGTTTGATGTGACCAATGAAAAGCTATACCAGATTTCAGAGCAGACTGAAGAAATGCTGAGGAATCTGGATGAGGATGTTACCATTTATGTTCTTGCAAAGGAAAGCAGTCAGGATACCGTCATTGAAAAAACGATCGCGAAATATGAGACCGGCTCCGGGCATGTTACAGTTATATTCAAAGATCCGTCCCTGTACCCTGAATTTGCGGGCAGCTATACGCAGGACACTCTGGAATCCAACAGCCTGATTGTCGAAAGTCAGAAGCGTTACAAGGTTGTCAGCTACAGTGATCTGTATGAAAGTGATATCGATTATACGACTTATACGCAAACGGTCACGGGTTATGACGGAGAGGGTCAATTGACAAGTGCGATCGCCTATGTGACGAGTGAGGAGATGCCAAAGCTCTATGAAATTACGGGACATGGCGAGCTTGCGCTGTCCGGCAGTGTTTTAGCGAGCATCCAAAAGGAAAATGTCGATATGGAATCGATGAATCTGCTGAATTATGATGCAATTCCGGAGGATGCGGCGGGAATTCTTGTGCTGGCTCCCACGGCGGATTATACGCAGGAGGATGCGCAGAAAATCAGCAATTATCTGGACAACGGCGGCAAGGCAATTTTTATTACCTCTTGGACGCAGGAGGGTACGCCGGTCTTTACAAAAATATTTGAGAAATATGGATTGACGCTAGTCGATGGTATTGTTGCGGACCCTGATTCCAATTATTATTACCAGAATCCATACTATCTGCTTCCCGATGTAAGTGGAAGTGCCGTCACCTCTTCACTTGTGAGTGATAAGAGGTTTGTGTTTATGCCATATGCGCAGGGCATTGTTGTGGAGGAGAATGAGGAGACTGAAGGAGAACCGGAGGTAAAGCAGATTCTTGTCACATCGGACAAAGCCTACGCAAAGACCAACATGCAGAACATGCAGACCTGGGAGAGGGAGGACGGTGATGTGAGCGGGCCTTTCGCCCTTGGCGTCTACGTAACGCAGGAACTTGGCGCAGAGGAAATGAAATTCCTATGGCTGACTTCGGAAAACTTTATTTCTGACGATGCGAACGCTACTGTTTCGGGGGCCAACTTCGAGATGATTACAAATATGATCGCTCAGATGTCGGATCAGGAAACGAGCGTTTCGATTCCGGTCAAGGATTATACGGCGGCAAACTTAACGGTACCAAGAAGTGTGTTTTATATTGGCAGCACGACTGTCATGTTCTTGATTCCGGTTGTTGTACTTGTAAGCGGACTTGTGATCTGGCTTGGAAGACGTAAAAAATAATATGGACTTTATGAACAGGGTATCTGCGAAAGTGTGGATATCCTGTTTTTGCAATGCACCGTGTCTTGTTTTGCACGTTTGCAGGTTGTGTTTTTGCTTTATTAATGTTATAATACTACGAGATTATGCGACAATGGAGGGTAGCTATGAAAACTTATCTTGTGACCGGCGGTGCAGGTTTTATTGGATCTAACTATATACACTATATGTTTGGAAAATATGGGGATTCGATTAGGATTATCAATGTGGATGCGCTCACCTATGCGGGCAACCCAGAAAATTTAAAGGACGTCGAAAATAGAGACAACTACACGTTTATCAAAGCCGATATCTGTGACAAAGCAGCGATTGCGGCTGTTTTTGCAGAAAATGAGATCGATCGGGTCATTCATTTTGCGGCGGAGAGCCATGTCGACAGAAGTATTCGCAATCCTGAGGTATTCATGCAGACAAATGTGCTGGGAACGCTTGTTATGCTAAACTGCGCAAAGCAGGCATGGGAGACAGAGGATGGCTTTCGGGCCGATAAAAAGTTCCTGCATGTATCCACGGATGAGGTATATGGCTCACTTGAGGAGGAGGGTACCTATTTTTATGAGACGACACCCTATGATCCGCACAGTCCATATTCCGCGAGCAAGGCATCTTCGGATATGATCGTAAAAGCATATATTGACACTTTTCATTTCCCGGCAAATATCACAAACTGCAGTAATAACTACGGACCCTACCAGTTTCCGGAAAAGCTAATTCCGCTTATGATCAACAATGCACTGCAAGGGAAACCGCTTCCGGTCTACGGAGACGGAAAGAATGTACGCGACTGGCTTTATGTTATGGATCATGCGAAAGCCATCGATATGGTGACGGAAAAGGGCGTGATTGGCGAGAAATATAACGTTGGCGGTCACAACGAAAAGCAGAACATTGAAATTATCAATATTATTATAGACACCGTACGCGAGCTGCTTGAGGATTCCGATCCGAGAAAACAGCATATGACAAAGAATCTGATTACTTATGTGGAGGATCGAAAGGGACACGACAGAAGGTATGCCATTGCGCCGGACAAAATTAAGTCCGAAATCAATTGGGAGCCGGAGACGATGTTTGCGGAGGGCATTCAGCTGACGGTCAAATGGTACCTAGAAAATGAAAAATGGATGGAGCATGTAACAAGCGGCGATTATCAGAACTATTATAAGGAGATGTACCTATGAAGGGAATCATTTTAGCGGGCGGCGCAGGCACAAGGCTTTATCCGTTAACGAAAGCGATTTCTAAGCAGATGATGCCGGTTTATGACAAACCGATGATTTATTATCCGCTGTCGATTTTGATGCTTGCGGGCATTCGGGAGGTTTTGATTATCTCCACCCCCCGCGACCTGCCAATGTTTCGGGAATTGCTCGGAAGCGGAGAGCAGCTTGGACTTCAGATGTCCTATGCAGTGCAGGAAACGCCAAGAGGGCTTGCAGATGCGTTTCTCGTAGGGGAGGAATTCATCGGGACAGACAGCGTTGCGTTGATCCTCGGTGACAATATATTTTACGGTCAAAGCTTTTCGAAGCTGTTGCGGACCGTGGCTGCGAGGGAGAGGGGCGCGACGAT